>NZ_JBSQAT010000004.1:0-280246 GCF_059412445.1 Thermincola sp. GK-1 | reverse complement strand
CTTCTTACTCACCATCATATCTACCTTTTTTGACATAAGTTATCCACAACCCTGCTAAACGGTAATTTCCTTAACAACAAAAAAAGAGGCGCCCTGTGCGCCTCTTTGGGGGGTTCATCCCTTCCCCCGCCCGTTCATATAGCTAAAAGCTATCTTGTTTAAATTATACCATATCTGGTAAATCAGTCAAAGACTTTCACCCAGATATATTGTATACATTTCATCACTATTTGGTATACCGGTCCGCCACTTTACTGGCGCCGTAAGAATAGGGTTTTACCCTGGCCAGAAACCCGCTCATATTCACCATACCAACAACCTGCTGAATCAGTTCCTTGGTTTTACCCTTTGTTCCCACATCCAGGTGAATCTCAATGGTAAGTTCAGGGTTAATAGCAGATAACTTTTCCATCAACCGCGCGGCTATATCCAGACTTTCATTGGCTTCGGCAAAAATTCGCTGCTGCAAAGAATGATATGGCTTGTGATAAGTTCGCCGGTAATAGAATTTGGCACCTTTACCTGCGCGGTGAATAATGACCGCAGTAACAAAACAGGTTTTTTCGCCCTGTTGTGAATCAGTCCCAATAATTATCCGGTAGCTGTCTTTCGGGGACTGAATAGTGAAATTAATCAAATCGGTAACCATTTCCTCGAGGCTGATGGAACCCTTGGACGGACTAATGAAACGCATCCGGTTACCTCCGTTCTAAATTGAATTGTTTGTATATACTATATAGTATATCATAATTTGGGCAATTAATTGTTACCAAAAGTACAAATTTTAGTTTCCTACCGGACGCGCACTTTTTTAATATTTGGAAATGATGCTTTAAGGCAAAATTGTGGATAACCTCAAAGCATAATTTCGGACATCAATAAAAGTTTCCAGGAAATCTCGATAGAAACTTTTGTTTTTGCCATGGTTACGAATGCTTTAGCTAATCATTCTCTTGCCGTAAATCACCCGGTGGACAACTTTACTTAATTCCACCATTTTATAAGGTTTGGCGACAACGTCTATAAATCCATACTGCTGGTAATTTGCCATAATCGGGTCATTGGAGTAACCGCTGGAAACAATAGCCTTTATATTGGGATCATAATCCAGCAGCTTCGCAATGGCCTCTTTACCGCCCATACCACCGGGTATAGTCAAATCCATGATTACTACATCGAAAGGGCGGCCTGCCTCTTTGGCCAGCCTGTATAATTTTATAGCCTCTGCTCCGTCTCTTGCTTCTTCCACATGATAGCCAAAATGGTTCAACATGCTGCGGACTACATAGCGAATGGTTTCTTCATCATCCATGATAAGTACCCGCCCTTTTCCTTGTAGCGGATAACTATGTGTGTTCTTCTTGGAACAAACCTGTTTTGGGGAAGCCGGCAAGTAAATGTAAAACCTTGTTCCTTGTCCTGGTTCCGATTCAACCTCAATATGCCCGTTATGTTTTTTGATAATGGAATAGGCCGTTGCCAGGCCCAGTCCACTCCCTTTAGGTTTGGTAGTAAAATAGGGGTCAAAAATCCGGGGCAGATTTTCTTCAGGTATACCTATCCCCTGGTCATCTACAGTTACTTTAACATATCTTCCTTCGGCAAGGGAAATAAACTCACCGGTACCTATATAAACATTTTCCGCCTTTACCTTAAGTACCCCGCCCTCCGGCATAGCCTGTTTGGAGTTAATCACCAGGTTGTTGATAACCTGACTGATTTGCCCTTCATCGACTTTTACCGCCCACAAATCCGGCGGCATGGAAAATTCGCACTTCACGTTGGAACCCCGCAAAACAAAACTTACCGTATCTCTTATGAGCTGTTTTATCGAAGCCGTTGTCAATATGGGAGCGCCACCCTTGGCAAAGGTGAGCAACTGTTTCGTCAAATCTTTAGCCTGCATGGTCACCTTTTCCATTTCTTCCAGTTGAGCATATGCTTCTGAATCAGGCGGCGTGAGCATCTGAACCAGGGAAATGTTACCAAGAATCACCGTCAGGATGTTATTAAAATCGTGGGCGATACCTCCGGCAAGAATACCCAGGGATTCGAGCTTCTCTACCTTAAGGAATTCCTCTTCAATTTTTCTCTGGTCGGTAACATCTCTGATAACCAGCACGACCCCGACAATTTGACCGCTGTCGGTACAAATAGGCCTTGCGCTGTCCACAATAATTCTCTCTGTTCCGTTCCTGTTCACAAGTATCTTTTGTTCTGTAAAAGTAATACCCTGTCCGCTGTCTAATACCTTAGTTCCGGCATCGGCGCACCTTTCTCCTGTTTTCTCGTTTCTAACGTTAACTACTTCCGTCAATAATTTCCCGATGGCCTCTTCCTGACTCCATCCTGTCAGGTTTTCAGCCACCAGGTTCATGAGTACGATTTTCCCTTTACTGTCAGCCGTAATTACTCCCTCATCGATACTGCGCAGGGTTACCGCCAGCCGCTCCCTTTCTGTAGCCAGAGCGCCCTCCGTCTCTTTACGCTGGGTAATGTCCCTAATAATCATCTGGATAGCCGGTTTTCCTTTATAAGTATAAGGTATCAATGAAAGTTCCACATCTATGACGGCCCCGTCAACCCGCAGAAATTTTTCTTCCGTTACAGGTTTGACCGAACCCTTTTCACCGGTTTGAATCTTTTCCTGAACAGCCTCCCTATGATCGGGGTGGACCAAATCAAGTATAGGTCTGCCGATTAATTCTTCAGGGTCGGAGACACCAAACAGCGTTGCACCTGCCCGGTTAATAAATACGATGTTGCCGTCCATAATTACGGAAATAGTATTCGGGAAAAATTCCACCAGACGGCGGTAGCGCTCTTCACTTTCCCTTAAAGCCTTCTCATCTTCTTTTTGCTTCGTTATGTCCCGGCCTATGCCGATCATGGCGGGCTGCCCCTGCCAGTATACCTTGGTAAGAGTCAGATCCATGACCTTTACTTTTCCATTCACCCAGTATTCCGTTTCAACGGTACCACCATTAACCCAATAAGGTCTTTGCTGTTTTAGCATGCCCTCCCGGCCCGGGGGTACAGTATTTTTGACATTCATGGTCAAAAATTTTTTTCTGTCGCATTCCAAAAATTTTAATGCTTCTTCATTGCAGTCTATGTAATTTCCTTTTTTGTCAATGACGATAATGGGGTTCTGGGACTTTTCAAATAAGGTCCGATACATGGCTTCTCGTTCTTCAAGAGCTTGCACCGCCAGGTTCCGTTCGGTTATATCCTGAATTTGAGAAACAAAGTAAGAAGGATTTCCCTCGTTATCCCTGACCAGGGTAGCGCTGAGCAGACAATGGACCACTCGGCCGGACTTATGTATATACTTTTTTTCTGTCCAGTAGTTGGCAAGTTCGCCCTTTTCCATCTGAAACCGCTTACTGACGGCTACATCCAGGTCTTCGGGGTGAGTGATGTCCTGAAATCTCATGGACAACATTTCCTGTTCCGTATAACCAAGTATTTCACACATGGATTTATTGACTTTTAAAAAACCTCCGTCCAAAGAAACCAGGGCCATGCCAATCGGGGCATAGTTGAATGCCTGCCTGAACCTTTCCTCGCTGGCCTGCAGTAATGCCTCGGCCCGTTTGCGGTCAGTAATATCGCGGACAACACCCATATTGCGACCGCCCCCCAGAGATACGGCATGGATTTCGACAGTAATTTCCGTGCCATCTTTTCTGCGGGCGGTAATCTCGCCTTTACTCTCACCTGTTTCCATCAACTTTTTAAAGTGTTCAAAGCCGTCAGTCTGACCGGAAGCTATTATGTCCGCTATAGTCATATGGAGCATTTCATCCTCAGTATAACCCAGCATGGCACAACCTGCCGGGTTTACTTCCAGGTACCTTCCCTCATTATCAACAATGTGTATACCATCTATAGACTGGTTAATGTATGATTTAAACTTGGCTTCGCTTTTGCGCAAAGCTTCTTCAGCTTTTTTCCGCTCCGTTATATCCTGAAGTTGCATGACAAAATACAACGGCTGTCCCTGGTTGTTTCGTACGAGAGTGGCATTGGTCAGGGCCATAACAACCTGCCCCAATTTATGGATGCACCGTTTTTCTATTTGATAAGTGCTTCTTTCTCCGGCAATTAGCTGCTGCATAAAGTTTTCTTCTACCGGCATATCATTGGCATGGGTTATGTCTTTTAAGGCCAAACTTAACAATTCAACTTTTGGAAACCCCAGCATCTCGCAAAGGGAATTGTTGACTTTGAGAAAATATCCTTCAAGGGACACCAGCGCCATACCTATAGGGGCATATTCAAAGGCACATTTAAATTTTTCTTCACTGGCCTGCAGCGCTTCTTCGGCCCATTTTTGCCAGGTTACATCTTGAAAATAAATCAGCAGTCCTGCCCCGGAAGGAACAGCCCGTACAGAAAACCAAAGATTGCAAGGTTTATGATATATTTCAAATTGAACTGAAATCTGTTTATTCTTGGCTGCATAAAGTTCCTTGTAAAAATTGGAATCAGCCGTTTCCGAAAAGATTTCCCATAAATTTTTACCAATTATCGCTGACCTCGGTTGCTGCAAAATTTGCTCGGCCGCCTTGTTAACACTTACAAATTTCCAGTCATTATCCAATGATAAAAAGGCCTGCGGTATGTTTTCAAAAAACCTGGCGAATAATTTGTTAAGCCTCTTCCAAGTTGCGATATCATGGGTAAGATGCAGCCTTTTTTGTTCCCTTGTAAGGTTTGTGGTACTGGTTAACTTATCAGTCATAATTTCCCCTCCCACTCTACAAAGCCAACCTCATTAAAACCGAAATAACCCGTTACTCTCGACCAATCTTTTTTGTATCAGACCCCTCCTTTTCAGCCAGAATCAGTAATAATTATGGTATTAATTCTTTCTTTCTCAATTATCTTCCTTTATATTTAACAATAAATCGTTCACCAAATTCCTTTGTTTTTCGACACCTGCATCGAAATCCAGGGCAAAATTAGTATAATAGAAAACCGTGTCCCAAAATGAAACACGGTATAGGAATACTTCCCAGTTAAGGAACTCCCAGAGGTCTTACCTGTACATGTTTAAAGCTAACTTTAGTTGTAAATAATTTCTAGTCACGAACCGGTTAACGGATTATTATCAGTATGGTCTTCTTTACTGTGGAACGAAATAATACAAGTGCGGCCGTTCTTGTTGATCTAACCATGTTACTTTCAATGATTTAATCACGTCCCATTTTCCCACCTGAGGTTTTGCCCTTATATGAAACCTGTGCCCAACAATTTGTTTATCATTATGGCCGACTCTGCTCTGGTGATATAATTACCGGGAGCAAAGTAACCGTTTATATAACCGGCTATTATCCCGTTTCGGGCGGCCAGCGCCACAAAAACCTTAGCCCATGGGCTAATCTCCGACTTATCTTTAAATCGGGCCAAAATTTTTTCGCTGTCTATATCGGCAGTGGAAACACCGGCGAATTTCAAGGCCCTCACCATGATAGCCGCTGCTTCCTCTCTTCTGATATATCTGTCAGGCCGGAAAGTTCCGTCCGCATACCCGTTAATCAAACCGGCATTAACAGCAGCGTTAACTGGCCCGGAGTACCACGCAGCGCCCTTAATATCCTTAAAATAACTCCAGGTATCTTCTGGTTTTAATCCCAATGCCTTTACCAGCATCGTTGTAAATTGGGCCCTAGTAACTTTATTATTCGGAGCATATGTATTTGGTTTTATTCCCTTGACGATCAATTTGGCCGCTAAATCATTGATATCATTTTCGGCCCAGTGGTTTTGCAAATCCTTAAACCTGGGAATGTTTTCTACAGCGGTGTAAATGCCTGTGTACCTGCTTTTGATTACAGCGGCGGAACGGCCTCCGTCTACCCTGAACCGGGAAGGTACGGGCAATAAAGCATTGTTGTAAATCGATACTCCACCAACGTATCTGTTATTGACGGTTTGAGATAAATAGATGATAAGACTGGCATACCTGTTTAAATTCCCTACTGTAATTCGCTTATCACCGGCCGATGCCTCTATCTTAAATTCAATCGGATATGATAACATTTTCAGCTTATCTTTATTGGTTAATCTGCCTATTAAGTTGACATCTCCCGCCTCGGCATTTTCGACGGTAATTTTTACCTCTAGCTCACCGTTTTGGCCGTCAAGATATCTACCTATACTTTGTTCGATATCTGGGGCAGACAATACAATGGCCCCTCTAGTCGTACGTACTTCGACCAGCGCGCCTTTTCCGGAGAGTTTATTTAACAACCCACCTTTAAAATACACATTTACGGAGTCCGCTTCCACTACTACCGGAATCAATGCAACCCGCACATTGGAATAACCTTCAATTATTTTCAGGGCAACCTTTTCATCAACCTGCGCATTGACGGTGAACCGGTCATTAATTATGGAGAAACTGCTGGTTACCGCGTCGGATAAATCTACTTTCTCTGTGAGAGCCCCCTCCCGGGGAACCCCTTCAGTAAAAAAGCTCAACGAATATGACTGCAACAATGGTTTCCCCGCCGTATCAACTACCGCACCCTCAGGAACGGTAACAGTATATTTGGTACCGTAAGCCAATTTCACCGAAGGAATAATGGTCAGAGTATCACCTGTCAATTGAGTTGTAAACTGCAGCTTTCTATCCTCCACCGTGAAAATAATATTATCAAAAGAACTGCCTTTATGTACCAAATCATTAAAAACAACAGAAATCTTTGTATCCACGGGTACCTGTTCGGCCTCCGGCTCCGGAATGCTCGCAGACACCGCTAGGCACGGGTAAAAATCAAATATCCCTCTTCCTTCACGGGTCTTTCCGTAACTGTCGGTGGCCTTAATCACCATAATGTAAGTACCTTCGGCTACGTAATTTCCGGCAGTATCTTTTCCATCCCACGACACCGAATTATACCCTGCCCTCTTTTGTTGTTTATTAATTATTCTCCGGACAAGGGTACCTCCTTGATATACCGCAACTGAAACCTGCGCATCTTCACTTAATATATATCTTGCAGTTAACTGCCTACTTTTATTTAAGTGAAAGGGATTGGGATAGATAGTCAAATCCTTTATAAAAGGAATTTCTTTTTCCACATTGACATTTATTTTAAATGTGGTGTTAAAGGCCGGTACTGTCGGGTTCTCAGCATAAATCCGGCAAGTATAAGTACCGTCGGCGGCAACAGTACCGTCATCCAGCCTACCATCCCATGTGGTACTGTATGTGCCTGCATCTTTCTCCTCTTCAGAAATTAATGTCTTGACCGGAAGGTAGTTTTTGAGGATACTTATTGTAATTTTGGCTTTGTCTGTCAGCGTATAATTAATCATCATTCTCTCTCCGTCCAGGGGGTTGAAGGGGCCCGTCACGCCGGTTACCTCAGCGATTTTGGGAGGTCGGGCAGCTAACACAATTTTTTCCCGCGACCCCAGAGTTATACCGTCTTTACCTTTCGCTGTAATAACAAATTTATAATAGCCGTCACCAACTAACTCGTTATTGACATTTTTCCCGTTCCAGGCCTGGAAGTTGGCTCCGGCATAACGATAGACATTGTCCAGAATAGTTTGCACCTTATGCCCTGTTTCACCCAGGTTGCTGGATTCGTAGACATCAATAGTGATATAGGCTCCTTGCGACAAAGTATACTGAAGATACGCGCCGGAACCAAGTCTTATAGGGTCAGGCCCTATGTCTAAAGGGCCAATTACCATTGAACCCTCGGCCTCAGCCGCTTTGGCATAAAGCATACTAACCAATGCTGCCGTAAGAGCCACAGCAACTAGGAAGGTGGCTAATCCGGAAAGCAGCCTGCCCGACTTCATCTCTTAACACCCCCGTTTTGTACGGAAAATGTCTTTTTACTTTCCGATACTTTTCCGTATTTATCCACTGCGGTAATTTCAAGAGTATAATTTCCTGCGCCGACATACTTGCCGTTACTTCCTTTTCCGTCCCACCCGGCGCTGTTCGGACCCGCCCTTCTGGCAGCATTATTGTCAAGAACTTTTATCACATTGTTCTTATTGTCAAGTATTTTTAAGGTTACATCACCATCTTCACTGAGGGTATAGATTATGTTTAACCATACACCGACAGGCAGTGGATCAGGCCCAACAGTAAAGTCTTTTATAACGGGGGGACCTTTTTCAACAACAATGTTTCTCCTGACCGTTGTTTTAAAAGAAGGTTCAATGGGGTTGACGGCCTCAATCTGATAAACGTATGTACCATCTTCCACCAAATTGCCGCTGCTGTCTTTTCCGTCCCAGTAAACAGTATTTTTACCGGCAGACTTAAGGGAATCAGCGATCAGGCTGACCACCGGAGCATAATTTTTTAGGATGGTCACCGTAATAAGGGCATCACAGGACAGCTCAAATTGGCTAGTCCTACCCCCGTTCAGGGGGTTAAACAATTCCTGCCCGTCACTTACCTCGGTGATGATAGGCACTCGGGCAGCAACCTGCACCTTTTCTGCCTTCCCGATAAGCTTTCCCTCTTTGTCTCTGGCTTCCACCACAAGCTTATACTTACCGTCGGCAACCAGATTGCCGTCTTCATCCTTGCCATCCCATACCAGGAACTGGAGACCGGCTGTTTTAAAAACATCCCTGGCAAGGGTGCGTACACAGTAACCGTTAGCGTTATATATCTTCACGGTCACGCAACCATCCACAGTCAGTTTATAAGATATACTAATTCCCGCTCCGATTCTAATCCGATCAGGCAGTGTTAACCCGGTGACCCGGTTGTCGTTATAAATTACCCGGCGGATTATCGTCGCCATATTTCCCGCCTTGTCCCGGGCAGTAATAAACAACCTATTACTGTACACAGCAAGATCCACAACTTTACTAAAGTTCCCCTCACTGTCAAGCGGAACCTCAGACCAGTTAACATTTACGGTACTTTCCGGCTCAGCGTACCCGGTAACTATCACCATATCATTACCTGTCTCCGTTTCTTCTGTTGGACTGGTTACAAACAGTTCGGGAGGTGTATGATCATAAACTACGGTCCGGGAACAGGTCTGGGCGTTGCCGGCATTATCAATAACTGAAACCGCCAGTAAATTCTTACCGGGGTTCAGGTTAATGAGACTTCTAAAATTGCCCTGGTTGTCCGTTTTGGCAACTCTTCCATTAACCTTCACTATACAGCCTGGTTCAGCATAACCGGCTACAGCCAGGGGACTTTTGTTTGTGAGTAAATTGTCAACGGGCGCTATTACATCAAAATCAGGTGCATACTTGTCATAAATGACAGTACGTTGCAAAGTGGCTCTGTTGCCCTTTTGATCAGTAGCTGTGACCGTAATCGTATTGTTACCGGGGGACAAATAAACAGCATCAGAGACGAAACTGCCTGTAGGCTTGAGGTACACCGGTTTATTATTGACAGTGACAAAACTTCCGGCCTGGGCCTTTCCGAAAACAAAGACATAATTTTTGTTCGTTTTAAAATTATCAATAGGGGAATCAACCTGAAAAGCAGAGGTGATCAACTCTGCTTTTCTCAACATTCTGGTGATCATAACAACGGCTTCTGCCCTCGTACAGGGTTTTTCTAGGCTTAGCAGTCCCTCACTGTTACCGGTAATGATGTGGCTTTTTATTGCTATGGCTGTCAACTGCTTAACCCACGGTCTGACGGTACTTCTGTCTTTAAACGGGGCCAGCAGCTCAGCCGTCTCTGTCAGAGTGACAGTATTTTTTTTATTCAGCATATCCAGGGTTGAGGACAGCATTATAACTGCCTGTTCCCTTGTTACAAAGGCGTTCGGTTTAAAGGTTCCGTCTTTATAACCTTTGATTATGCCTGCTTCTGCCGCAGCTCCAACTGTACCGGCATACCAGTCGCTCGCCCTGATATCGCGAAATGTTTTTGCCGCCAGCTTAGGTTCTAAACCCAAGGCCCTGGTTAACATGGCCGTAAATTGGGCCCGTGTAATTTTGCTGTCAGGGGCAAAGCTGCTGTTATTAACACCTGCGATAACCATTTTTGACGCCAGTAGGCTAATTTCATCCTGCCCCCAATGAAGCAGTGTATCCTCGAAATTCTTTTCATTGTCAATAACTGTGTAAACCCCGTTCGCCTGGTGTTTGATAATTGCTGTTACCCGGCCATTGGAATCTTCTGTAAATTGGGTCGGGACCGGTATGAGCCTGCCCTGACCGGTTAACGCTGCGCCTGTTGTCCTGTTAATATCTATTGGCGTTTCAACAGTCATGGTACGGGTAATAAAACTCTTGAACTTTTTAATTTCAACAGACCTTTCGCCAGCAACCGCTTCGACCTTAAACTCAACAGGTTTAACCACTTGGCGCAGCATGTTTTCCTCGGCAAATGTTCTGATATAACCTTCCTGCTCGGCATCGACTTTACCAATAATGATGTTTATACAAAACAGATTTTCAGGTACAGCCAACTCTTTGGCAAGGGCAGCAACCGGAATTTCCGAAGCTGGAAGTACATAGGTGCTGTGTAATGCCGCCACTTCTATATTGATATTTCTACCGGCTAAAGCCCTTAAAGTCTCACTTGCCAACTGTACCGTAATTGTAGAAGAAGTATTATTTATGGGAATGAGCACATTGGAAGCAACTTGGTCCTGGTTTAGCCGGTCCAGCAAATTTTTTTCGTCAATTTTCACTAAGTTAACAGTATGTCCACTAATTTGGGAAGAAGAGTTATCTACAATCCTTGCAATAATTTTGCCTGTACCTGCTTCTGCCAACCGGAGATTGCATACCGAAAATACGGACAAGAAAATAATGGCTAAACAGATGCAAAACCAATATGAACGCAGTTGTTGTAACATATCTTCTTACCCCTTCCTTAAACTCATGACAATATAAAAACCTGACAAGGATTATAGTGTAAAAAGGGGAGCAGCAACAAAGCCGCTCCCCTTTTCCGCCACTATTTATAGATTACCTCTATCCTGTAGCCGGCAGGCAGCGCCTGATCAGAAGCATTATGAGTGGCTCCGCCGTAGAACCAGATCATTACCTTATGTTTATCCTTTGTAAAGGTTACATTAAAGAAGTTTGCTCCCGGCACCGGCGCTTCGGAGACCAGGGTCCAACCTTGGGCCGCCAGTTCAGTTTTATAGAAGTTCCAAACGGTATCCCCTATATGGTCTGGACGACGGTTGGAAATAACCACTTTGCCACCAACCAGGAATTCATCGGGCATCCAGGACTCTCCCGCCCACAGCGAAGCATCCTGCGGTTGGGTCCACTGGGTATAGACAACGTCGCCAACGGTTTTGCGGTAAAGGGGGATGTCTGCCGGAACCGTCTCTGCAAACATTATGTTATGACCCTCACGGTGACAGGCTGCGCACTGTCTATTACCGGTACTGAGAGCTCCTACTACAGCAGGCTGAGTACTGGCGTGGCAGGTATCACAGGTCCAGGATTTTGCCTGCCCTGTTACAGGATCTGTTTGTGTTTTCGGGTTATTTAAGTGTTCTTGGGTCAGGCTGTTAATATGGCAGGTGGTACAATTGGCATCTAGCGCTGTCGTAACGTGCATTTCTTCATGGCCTGATGTCGGGCCATGGCAGGCGGAACAATTGGTTTGCTGATTGTAAATGGCTTGTTGTACAGTCTCCTTGGTACTCTGGTGACAGGTGTTACAATCATAGGGTACCAGCGTCACGGGGTCCGCATATTTGGGGTGTTCAACAGTCAAATTCCGGTCATGGCATTTTTCACAATCGGCGCTCACATCGGCCGTATGAATCACATTAATATCCCCGTGTGCAGGAATCTTATAACTGTAGGTAGGATTGTGGCAGAATTCACACTCATATTTTTCCAGAACAGAACCGTCACTATGAGTCTGCCATGTCGGGTGGCAGAAAGCGCAATCCTGAAGGGGTTCATTGTCACCGTGGCAGCCAAAGCAGTTGTTCATGGGATGAACAACCGGATACCCCGCATGGCATTGCTTACAATTGTTAGGCTCAGACGGCGGCAATGGAGGCCCGATAAGTTCTCCGGTCACCTCAACAGCGCCGGAGGCCTGAGCAGCCTTATAATACCCTATGACAGAAGATGCATCTATTGTATATTTAAGAGTACCTGTTACCAGCCGACCGTTTTCGTAGACATTCAGAACAACGGAATCTGCACCTGCCGATATCTTTTCATAAGAACGCAGGGTCTTCCAAACCTGGTTATTGGCATCGAAAACCTTTAATGTCACATAGGAATCCTCAGATACATTATAAGAAATGGTTGTCGTGGTTTGGCCTGTAGACAAATCAATTGTTTGTGGGGTTGCCTTAACATTGGTGATTTGGGGTGGCACTGCTGCCTGGAAAGCCAGTTCCGAGGAGCCTGCTTTGCCAAAACTGTCAGTAGCGCTTATTTTAATGATATAGTCCCCGGTTAAAACTAAATTACCCCCATTGTCCCTGGTATCCCAGGTTAAGGAGTAGTAGCCTCCTGCAGTTTTTGTCTCTGACGGGAAGTCACGGACTACTTGCAGGGTTTCCGATTTTAATATTTGGGCACTAACGGTGGCCGGTTCACTCAGGGTATACCTGAAAGTAGCCTGATAACCTACCTTGGCCACAGTGGGGGCTACTATTATGTCATTGATGGCCGGCGCCCCGGATTCTACCGTGACAGTTCCCTTATAAATGCTCCTGAATGTCTCAACCATAGGGCTTACTGCTTCTATCTGGTATGTATAGAACCCATCCTTAACAGGTTGACCGTTATTGTCTTTTCCGTCCCAGGTAATAGCCCGGGAGCCAAATGGTACATTTTTTTCGGAAATAGTCCTTACCGGAAGGGAACCATTCATAATAGTAACAGTTATGTTAGCGTCACTGGACAAATCAAACTTAAAAGTGGCACTGCCCTGCGCCGGGTCATATGGCTCCGGCGTATGGGTTACATTGCTGATAACCGGCAAATATCCGGCCGTTACAGTACCACTGACTTGACCGGTAAGACCGGTACTGTCAACAGCGCTGACAGTTACGGTATAAATTCCTTCGTCAACAAAGTTATTGGCCTCATTTTTACCGTCCCAGGAAACTCCGTTACTACCGGCATTCTGGGATTTAGCGGTGATAATTTTCCTGACCAGTAAGTCTCCTTGATAGACATTTACGGATACCATAGCATTTTCACTTAAGTTGTACCTTATGGAAAGAACACCGGCAGCGCCCAATTTGTATGGCTCGGGACTTAATGTAAGGTCAGTTATTTTGGGTGCGCCTTTCTCCACTGTAACCGTTCCTTTGGCCGTGCTGCAGAAGGTATCCACCACTGCGCTCTGCGCCTTTATCTGGTAAATGTAAGAACCGTCAGCCACAACGTTTCCGTTATCGTCTTTACCATCCCATATAACGGAATTGACACCGGAGCCCTTTTGCTGCTTATCAACGATTGTCCTCACCGGCACACTGCCGTTCAGTATTTGCGCAGTTACCAATGCATCGTTAGACAAAGTATAGGAAACAGTAGCCTGATTATTTGTCGGGCCAGTGGGGTCAAAAACAACCGGGGCAACAGAAAGGTTGCTGATAGTCGGTTGAAAACCTGCCTTAAAGTTTACTGTCCGGTCCCCGGAAGATTTGCCGGAATTATCTACTGCATTAATAACAACCGAGTAAGAGCCTTCAGGTATATAATTAGTATTATCAAATTTACCATCCCAGGAACTGCTGTTGTAGCCGGCCTTTTTGGGGGCATTTTCCAAAATAGTCTTAACAACATTTCCGCCGCTATCGTAAACCTTCATGGTAACGGCAGCATCTTCGCTCAACGTATACCTTATGCTCATGGTGGAACCCGCAATTTTAAACAGGTCAGAACTAAGAGAAAAATCAGTCACCTTGGGCGGATCTTTCTCTACAGTCACATAAGCCCTATAGGCGCTGTTGAAACTGCTGACCAAAGGACTTTCAGCATAAATCTGGTACATATAAGTCCCATCGGCAGCGAAACTGCCATCGCCCAGTTTACCGTCCCAGGTTACGCTGTAAGTCCCGGCGTCTTGCGTCACGTTACTGGCGATAGTCCTGACCGGCACATAATTCTTGAGAATAGATATAGTAACTTTGGCATTACTGGTTAACGTATAATTAAGGGCCCACTGTTGACCAGCGCTTGGATTAAAAGGATCCGGGTCGTCAGTTACCCCGGTAATACCAGGGCTACGGGCAGCCAGTACAGTCTTTTCTGCCGAGCCAATGGTCGCGCCGCCGGCGTCCTTTGCTGTAACCACGATTTTATAATTACCGTCGGGAACCAGGACATTGTTGGCATCCTTTCCATCCCAGGTCTGGTAGTTGGTTCCGGCATACTTATACACATTGTTTAAAACCGTCCGTACCTTCTCCCCCGATTCTTTAAACACGTCGATAGTCACATAAGAATTTTCACCCAAGGTATATACGATATTGGCATTAGACCCTAGTTTAATCGGGTCAGGACTGACAGACAGCGAAATCTCCCCCACAGCCGTAGCAATGGAAATGCCGGCTATGGCCACAAGTACAGCAAGAACCAATATTACTACTTTTTTTGAACCATTGTTTCCTACTTTGCCAATTAATTGAATCATAACTTTAACCTCCTCCCCCTTTCCTCAAAATTTGCACTGCATAATACCTCCTTTCATTTCGTTCTATAGCAGTTGCCCAAAGGTGCAACTTACTACCAACTTTTACCTTTCATAGTTGAATTAGATTGCAAGTCAACCAAAAGGAAGGCGGGGTCAACAAATGATTGAGCACTTTTAATAGCAAAATGAAGGTGGGGACCGGTGCTCCGGCCTGTATTTCCTGACCACCCTATCAGAGTCCCGGTGTTTACCGCGGTTCCATCTTTAATAGGTGCCCAATCACTTAGGTGGCCGTAATATGTAGTTAACCCGTTATTGTGAACGATGTATACATATTTGCCCAAACCTCCATCTCCCTGGTCTCCCTTAAAAACCACACCGTTATATGAGGCTATAATCGGCGTCCCTATCGGAACAGCAATGTCTAATGCCCGATGCTTTTTACCTTCCCGGTCTTCATAAAAAGTAGAAGTGATCACGGGGTCTATTCCAGCCACCGGCCATAAAAACACAGAACGTTTTTTGTTAAAAGTCTGTTCAGATAGTCGCTGGTTTGAGATAAGTTCTGTTATTTGGCTTTCAATCTTGGGCTTATGACGATTCGTAAATTTTTTGATACGAGAACTAATTAACCCCTGCTGCAATCCGTGTGGTAGTTGCTCCATTGCAGTCGTAAAGTACCCTTCCCTAGATCGAAGTGCATCGTCCCTGGTTCTTTGGACCGTCCCCAAGCCGGTCATAACAACATCAAAATTTAAAATACCGGTAAAAGGCAGGAACAGAAATATGACCAGAATTGCAGATACTAATTTGTAATTTACTGGCATAAGCTATTCCTCTCCTGTCAAAGGCCAATTATTGAGTTTACTGCGGCCCGTGGGCAGCCGCCACAGGGGAACCGCCGTGGCAGGAACTGCAATACTGCGTATCGTTCGCAGCATGCCCGGGAATATCGTATACAAAACCGGCAACAATACCGTATAATTCAGTTTCATTGTTATGACAACTTGTACAGAATCGCCGTTCATTGGCAGGATCCCAGGTATCCCCTTGCGATAAAAACTGTCTACCCTTGTTATGGCCAAGTTTTTCCCGCAGCATTTTTAAGTTAGAGGAACCGTGCGTATTGTGGCAGTCGGAGCAGGCCAAATGGCCGTTCAGGTAACTGCCGTCCTCGGCCTTGATGGTATGCCGGGAAGGTTGTTTATAATAGGTTGCTATGTCAGAAGCGTTAGAACCGTCATGACATCGCAGGCACAGGCTGTAATCCTCGGGAGTTCCTTTGCTTGTATGCCATTTTCGGTAATTGTACATAACGTACGTTACTCTGGGGTCATCTTTGATAGTAGAAAGATGACAGTTTTCACACAATGCTTCCTCGGTACTGTTCGGAAGATACGGATTAGTGGGGTCATTATGTTCGTAATAGTAATAATCCATTAATAAATCGGGGTTTTCTTCAGTCAGGGTCAGATGGGGGTTATGACAGCCTGCACAGGCACTTGGGCCGGCTGTCCCCTCTATACTCATCCGAAAATTATGGTTGTTCGCCGCAGGCCAATTTTGGGGAAGCGGTGCAGCAGTACCATCATGGCAGGCGTTGCAATAGTCATCTATTATTGGGGCCTGAGCATCTATAGGCCGGCTTAGCTTAGGATCCTGAGCGCGATGCGGTCGGTGGCAGTTCACACATGTATTCACATTTAAAGTATAATTGCCATGTGGGTTCTCATATACCGTAGCGCCGGTAGTCTGGAATTCCCATACCCTGGGATACACGGGGTTTCCGGCAGCATCCTTTAACAGGGGGTTCACCGACACCCGGTACTTTGTATACGGCCTGAGAAGTGCATTAGGTTGAAAGATAATTTCATAATAGGGATCGCCGTATACCGTAGTATAAACAGCGCTGTAAACCGTACCGTACACTGTCTCCCCTGTCGTTCCTCCCACCTCAGCAAGGCTTATGGCTGTCCGCATGGTTTCGGCGTCCATTGGGTATTTCTCAACCAAATATACTCTTGCCAAAACATCCAAGGGCACCTGGGTCATATCTTCGGGAGGACTGAAATCCGGCAGCACTACCGGGCGGGTCGTATCCAGAATAAAAGAACAGTTTGGTGCAGTTGTCACGTTGCCTGCCTTATCTACCGCCGTGGCATATACCGTATGTTGGCCCTCGGGAAGGGTCTGGTCGAAATAAAACCAATTACCAAGCAGATCTGAACGCACCGTGGCCTGTTTACCGTAAACAAAAACCGTAACATCAGTTTCCGGTTCCGTCCTGCCTTCGATTAAAGGCAAATTAACGTAGGAACCGTTGACCGGTTTGGTAATAGTTAACTCTGGCGCCGTCACATCCACTTGAAAATTAACCCTATTGGAGATACCCACATTGCCACCCGAATCCGTCGCCGTGGCATAAAGGCTGTGGGTACCTTCCCCAACACTGACCGCATTGAAAGTCCAGTTGCCACTACTGTCCGGAACAGTGGACCCTTGCCATACATCATCTATATATACATCAACCGTAACGGTTGTTTCTGTCGAACCTAAAATACTCACGGAAGTAGTATTTAAAGCCTGTCCTTCAACAGGACTGGTAATATTAATCACAGGGGGTATTGCCGCAACAGCAAGTTGGTGAATGGGAAGCGGTACTGCTATTGTAACAAAGGCAAGGGCTGTTATGGTCAAAAGCACGATCGGCTTAAGATGCAGGTGGTATTTCATAAGCATCCCCCTTTTGGCAGTGTTGTTGACAAAATACCGGAAAAGAAATTATAATTAAAAGATAAAGAAATTATATAAGTAAGGGCTAAGGTATTATGGGGGGCATAATACCTTAGCCAAATCCGGTTATTTCCCTGTAGAGCTAACAAAGTTATTTTGTTAGCTATTTTTTTACCAGTTGTGCTCCAGGCTGGTGTCAATACCGGTTGAACCACCGTGGGGCACGCCTGCAGTATTCCAGAAGAAGTCATTGTTCTTGAGCTGTTCAGCCTTGGAGTCAGTATGGCACTTCCAGCAAACTGCCATATTGGTGTACCGCTTCAAAGCAGAAGACGGGTTCTTATCGAGGAGGTAAGCTTTGGCAGTTGCTTGGTCAGTCTTACCGGCAGCAACAAGGCGGTCTACTGTCCAGTCATTGGCATCCTTCATAACAGTTACGTCAGTACCGTGAGCGAAGTGGCACTTCAGACAGGTGTAACGGTCGTTGTTGGTGGTGTGCCGGAAGGCTGTAGTGTACATACCGGTACCGTTTACATAGTCTTTTCTGTTACCGGCAGATGCAGCCAGGTAGTCAACGTGGCAGGCGCCGCAGTACTTACCGATAGCGACACCGTATCCGGCTTCATCGTAAATATCGGGGTTGACCTTGGTGATGGCTACGCCGCCAAAATCCGCAATTTTCTGCATAGGCATATCAATAATGGTGCCGTCTTTTTGCTTGGCAGGACCACCGAGTTTAACAACGTAAACGCGGGAGATATCAGCCCTGACAGCCAAGTTAACATCACCTTTGGCATAGGACAGGCCGTATTCAACCTCAATACCCTTCTCATTCAGTTCTTTGTTATTGGCATCCCAGAATGCAGTATAGTGAGGAGCGCTATAATAGGGATAGCCGTATAACCATGGAGTCTTATCCATTACATAAGAATAGGTCTTATCAGCATTTTGAACCTTCTTCATCAGAACGATTATAGGAGTGCCTGTAGTTTCCTGGGTGACACCAACTGCATCAGCAGTTGTCCTGTAGACAACAAAATCAGGTGAAGTTGCAGAAGCTTGAGGAAGCGCATCATATACAGAATCAGAAACCTTCTGTCCACCGTTAGCTATAGAAACTGTGGCCATGCCGTTGGGGTTGTAATGTAATAGACGATCACTGTAGGAACCGTGCGGGCTGTGGCAGGAAGCGCAATCGAACTTGTCGCCCCATGCGCCGTTATTGGTTCCGGTCTTCATTAAGTTACCGCCGGGAGCCAGAGCATGCTCAATGTATCCTTCAGCCAGGTGTACGGAGGCGTTGCCATCCATAGTTCCGCCGAAAGTACCTGCTGTCGGCAGACTGCCATCGATATTCTTGGTGGCAAATACGTTGTAGAAACCTAAAGTACCGTCATGGCAAGCTGTACATGTATTGTATACACCCATCTTGAACAACAGGTCTTTGGATGCGCCAGTATGGGTCTGGTGGCAGCTTGCACAGGAGTTGGTGTTGTTTTGGTACTCACCGTGCGTCCTCTGGGTACGCGGACCGGTGAAATCATTCATCAACATATTTTTGGACTTAATAACGTTGTAAGGGTCCTGGGCATTAGTGGGATTTTCTAACTCCACGCCATTACCGGTAGCGTTGGCGTTACCAGGCCCCAGATCAATTTCGTCACCGTCTGTCAGCGGTGCCGTGTAACTGGGCGCCCCCATGGTATCCGGGGTACCGTTAAGTCCCGAATAAGCAGCGAAGGCGCTGGTTGCTGCACCGAAAACAAACATCCCGGTGAGCAAAACAGTAAACAGCTTTCTCTTCATTTTTTTCCCTCCTGATTGATTTTTTATATAACACCCCCAACCATCAATCAGATATGATGTGCAGCCTGCTTCCCCCCTTTCTCTTTTATTCTGGGGTTGGGAGGGTTACCCCCTCTTATTCGTAAACAGCTATCCGCTGGTTGACAGTATCCGTTATCAATACCTCATCATTTTCGGTGATGAACAGTCCATTAGGCAAGCTAAACTGATCATTAGCTGAACCATTGCCGCCGAAAGTAAATACCTGGTTGCCCTCTCTGTCAAAGCCATGGACAAAATGGGTCAAGTTGCTGACTACATAGACGATGCCACGGGAATCAATTCCTATGCCGCGGGGATTAACGAATTGTGAGGGCCCCTTACCGTCCGGGGAACCATTGATAATTCTTAAAAACTTTCCTTTTTTATCAAATACCTGTACCCGCTGGTTACCGGTATCTACCACGTAAATGTTGCCTTCTTTATCAGCGGTTACGGCATTAGGGGCCCGTAATTCCCCTTCTTTGATGCCCATTTTTCCGATTTCCAGCAGTTTTTTCCCCTCCATGTCAAAAACATAAACCTTCGACTTAGTAATATCGGTAACGTAAACTTTATTATCAATTATTCTTAAGCCGCCCGGGGTTTCAATAGTTTTCTCCGCAGGTTTTTTTTCCGCGAAATACTTTATAAACTTCCCTTTACTGTCATGCACCGAAATTCCACCATTATATAAATCCGCTACATAGACGTTGCCTTTACTATCCCCGGCTATTCCATAAGGAAACTGAAACTCGCCGGGGCCGTCCCCCTGTTTGCCAAATTTAAAGATGGGCGTACCACCGGTATCAAAAACCTGAACCCGGTGGTTGTTGGTGTCGGTCACATATATAAACTGGCCGATTACAGCAACATCCATGGGCTTCTTCAGGGCTTCTTCGCCAAACCCCCCGTATATCATCCGGCTGAATTTAGGCGGCCCGTTAGGATCTACTAAAGCGGGAATTGCTTCCACCTCTACCTGATTGTAAAATAGGTAGCCGTATATGGCAGACACCGCCAGAAAAGTAAGCAGCATAAGGCTATACACCTTAGACTTTTTAATAGTCCGTTTTACATTTGCCGCGTTTCCCATCTGATTCAACTCCATTCCTGTCTATTTTTGTACCCGCTTCAAAGCTTCGGCGGCCTCTTTATACAGGGGGTCGTAACTCAGAGCCTCTTTATATATACCGGCCGCAGTCTTTTTATCTCCTTTTGCTTCCGCAACCATACCAATTTCATAAATAATATTGGCGCTCCCCGGCGCAAGCTTGTTGGCTTTTTCCAAAGACTCGAGGGCCTCCTTGTACATACCCATTTTTCTGTACGTAATCCCTTTATTCAAGTAACCTTTATGGTCCCTGGGTGATATTTCCACACACTTTTGAAACTCATCTAAGGCATCGTCCAATTTGCCCTCGTCAAGGTAAACCAGACCAAGATTGTAATGAGCGTTATAGTAATTTTTATCAATCTCCAAAACCTGGTTAAGTTCCTTAACAGCCTTTTCATTTTCACCCTTCAGATAATAGGTATAACCCAAGGCTACCCGGTTTTCCAGGTTTTTAGGCTCGGCCTGCACCTTCTTCTGTAAGTATTCCAACTGCTGTTGTACCCTTTGCATATCCAGGTCCGACCAGAAAAAGTACTTGCCGGCCGCATACCAGCCAACAACACTAACGACAAAGGTGAGTAAAACCAGGGTGACGGCCTGTAGTAGGGTGAAACCATCTTGTTTTTCCTTCCTCTCGATTTTATGCAAGCTGAGTTCTGAGTTGGTAACTGACATTTTTTCCCCTCCCTAATCAAAAATATAATTAATTGGCTCTCTTTTGTATTTTCCCGTGACACCTGCCACAGCTTTCCTGGCTGTGGCAGGTGTAGCATGATTCATCAACCTTCCCATTGGGCGGTAGTTCAAAGGGATGGTAAAATTTCTTGGACCGGTGTATGCTGGGATGACATTCATTGCAGGAAATATTAGCTACCGTATTGGGACCGCCCTGACCTTTGGGCCCCTGGGGCCCCTGGTTGTCATGGCATGTGTAGCACCTCTGTTTGTCTTTTTGGGCCATCTGCCCGTGTTTTTCAATAAACATAGCTTCATTGTGGCTGGGTGGCCTTTTCTGGTGACAGGCCTTGCACCAGGTATTTTCCCTGGAATAAGTAATCACGCTTAGGCTGTTGTTTTGGTTTTTATCACCACCTAAATACTGAAGATATTTTTCAGGCTCTTTTAATGTTTCGATTTTTTTCTCACTCATATAACTATGGCAGGAATCACAGTACCCCAGGTCCCCTGCTGCTATCTTGCCATGACCGCCATTTCTGAAATTCCCCTTTAAGTGGTCTGCCGGTTTCATACCGTTTTTGTGGCAGGCGTCACATGCTACGGTAACCTTCCGCAACTGATGGCAGCGCATGCATAAATCCATATCAGGCCGGACATATTCGGCATTATTTTTCATCAATGATTGGCCCAGTGTGGCATTCCACCTCTGGTAATCTCCTTCATAGGTAATTTTTCGCTTAGCAATGTTGCCATGGGTTATGCCCTGGTGGCATTTAGAGCAATTGACCTTTTGCTTTTTGTGTTTTCCATGTGGGATGATCAAGTCTTCTGAAGTTGTAACTATCCGGTTTTCCATATTGTGACAGCGTTCACAGGCCGCATCAGACATTGGGCCGAGTTTGATAATCGGCGCCACATAAGATTTGGTTGCCATTTTGAAGAAATGCTTGACCCCAGTAATGTTAGCTTTAATAAATGGCCCGGGGCCAGGGGGAATATGACAGGATATGCAGTTTACTTTCGCATGCGACGACGCCAGCCAGGTATAATACTCCGGTTTCATCATGTGGCAGGCGCCGCACATTTTCGAAGGTATGTTGGCCGTCCAGGCCCGAGACGCTATCGCTGCTGCCGTACCAAGTAAAAAAAGAAGGACTAGCAAGACCTTAATAAGCTTATGACAGGTTTTTATGTTAAAGCCCATGATAGCCCCTCAACTTTTCGTAGATTTTGTATCGGCACATTACAATTAACGTAATGCTATTCATATTTTATTGCTGAAGATGTCCCTTTTGTACAAACTTTGATTTAAAATTCCCTATCTTTGTCCAAAAAGACATAACCTGAATAGCAGTTATTTTTCTTTATGAATTTAACCACATGTTCTGCACAATCTAACCTCTTTCTTATTGCACAATTTTAATTTATCTAAATGGCAATTTGTACAAACCTTGATTTAAAGTTCCTTCCGATTGTTTGAAAAGGTAAAAATATGTTTAAAAAAAACGTCCCTCAAAACAGAGGGACGTCAATCAATAAGATATTTTTCTTGAAACTCTTTCGCCTTATCAAGGGTCATCAAAACCGTTTCCTTTGTGCCCTTCAACCTGACCAGATAAGTCTTATGTCCCCAGGGCGATAGCTCCGTAACCTTATCGGCATTTATAATGTACCCCTTATGACACCGGAAAAAATTTTCCGTCTTTAGGCGGCGGTGCAGTTTTTCCAAAGATTCATTAGTCTTAAAAACTCCTGTAGAAGTATGGATTGCTGTCTTCCGGTCTTCCCTGGTAATAAAAATAATATCCTGGATGTCAATTATATTGCAACTATCCTGGGTCTGTATTTTTAGCTTCATGTTTTTGTTACCCATCTGGGATGCCATGCGTTCGATTATTTTTAGGCGTTCTATTTCATCTTTCCAGGCCTTGACCCGGGCTATTGTCTGGTGAATACGTTCCACCTCGAAGGGTTTCATTATGTAATCACAGGCATAAACCTCAAATGCTTCAAGAGTATAACTGTCGTAACCCGTGGCAAAAACTATAAAGATGTTGGGGTTTACACTGAAAATTTCCCTGGCCGCCTGCGCCCCGTTCATTTCCGGCATATCCACATCAACAAATACAATATCAGGTTGCATGTCCTTGACCATTTCCACCAGTTGGCGCCCATTTTCTGCTTCTCCTATTACCGTGACCCCGGAAATACTGTTTAAAATCTTTTTCAAAACATTCCTTATATCCGGACCATCATCGGCAATGACAACTTTTAGCATACTCTCACCTTCCCGGAAGAAGCCCATGAAGGAAACAACCCTTTGTAACTGAATGTTTTGCATGCATCCACAAACAATAATCCAAATATTTTATAATAGAAACAAAAGTTTTTATCGAAACCTCATGGAAACTTTTGTTGATATCCGGAAATCATGCTTTGAAGTTATCCATAATTTTACCTCAAAGCATAACTCCCTAAAATATTAAAAAAATCTTTGTCGGAACTGCCAACAAAGAATGCTTAACCTACAAATATTTGGCAGCCCGGCGGTCATAGAGCATTGGACACAGATTACTGCCCGCTATTCTTCAGACCCGTAGCTTTGCGTCCTTGCCTTTCGACAAGTTTGCTTTTCACAAATATTCCCTTACTTTTATCGGATTTATCAACTTATTCCATTTATTCTATATCCTATGCTTATTTCCTGCAAAAGCTAGGACAAAAGTTTCTATCGAAACCGCATGGAAACCCGTTGATATCCGGAAATCATGCTTTGAGAATATTCAACAATTCTACCTCAAAGCATAATTCCCTAAATATGAAAAATAGCCCATTATTTTTGTTAATAATGGGCTATTCCAGGCAGGCACAATTTCTCAAGAACCCTTCTTTACAGCTTTGCTAAGGCCTGGTCCAAATCCTCAATCAGGTCATCAACATTTTCCAACCCGACGGAAAGCCTGATGAAATCCGGCGTTACCCCGGCTGCCATCTGTTCTTCCGGCGTAAGCTGCTGATGGGTCGTGGAAGCCGGGTGTATTACCAGCGACTTAGCATCACCAATATTGGCCAGCAACGAATGTAACTGCAAATTATCAATAAAAGTTTTGCCTGCCTCCAGGCCGCCTTTGACGCCAAATCCGACGATGCCGCCGTATAATCCTTTCGTATGGTACTTCCGCGCCACTTCGTAGGACGGGTGTTCAGGTAGTCCCGGGTAATTCACCCAGGATACTTTGGGGTGACCTGCAAGGAATGTGGCTATCTCCATGGCATTCTGGCTGTGGCGCTCCATTCTCAAATGTAAAGTTTCCAGCCCCTGAAGAAGGAGAAAGGCATTAAATGGACTCAAGGCGGGTCCCATATCTCTGAGCAACTGCACCCGAACCTTCGTAATATACGCTAAATTGCCCAGGGCCTCCCAGAAATTCACGCCATGGTAACTGGGGTCTGGTTCGCTCAACTGGGGAAACTTTCCATTGCCCCAGTTGAATTTACCGCCATCTACAATAACCCCGCCAATGGAAGTTCCGTGACCCCCGATAAACTTGGTGGCAGAATGAACCACGATATCGGCCCCATGGGCAATGGGGTTAACCAGGTAAGGAGAAGGCATGGTATTGTCAATAACAAGAGGTATCCCGTGTTGATGAGCTATCTCAGCCACCGCCTCAATATCGAGGGTATCCAACTTTGGATTACCCAGGGTTTCCGCGTAAAGGGCCTTGGTCCGCGGGGATATAGCCTTGGCAAAGTTTTCTGGTTCCGTTGGATCAACGAAAATAACCTTTATTCCCAAGTTGGCAAAGGTATAATGCAGCAGTGTATATGTCCCACCGTAAAGGTTTGCTGAAGCAACAATCTCATCGCCGGCATGCGCCAGAGTTAAAAGGGCCAGGGAAATTGCCGATTGTCCTGAAGCAACCGCCAATGCACCAACTCCGCCTTCCAGGGCGGCAACTCTCTTTTCAAACACATCAGTAGTAGGATTCATGATCCGGGTATAAATATTGCCTGGTTCCTGCAAGCCAAAAAGGCGGGCCGCATGGTCGCTGTTGTTGAAAACATAGGAAGTGGTCTGATAAATGGGAACGGCCCTGGAATTTGTAGTGGGATCCGGCTGTTGCCCAGCATGCAGGGCCAGGGTTTCCGGTTTGTATTTTCTTGCTTTTTCCATTTTCCATTCCTCCTTCAAATTTGTTC
The DNA here is from genome assembly GCF_059412445.1 of Thermincola sp. GK-1. Taxonomy (NCBI): domain Bacteria; kingdom Bacillati; phylum Bacillota; class Clostridia; order Eubacteriales; family Thermincolaceae; genus Thermincola; species Thermincola sp. GK-1. The sequence goes on along the minus strand of NZ_JBSQAT010000004.1, from coordinate 255,098 downwards.
ATTGTTAACCTGATGGTGTCACTTGATAGCACTTAAATCGTATGGTGTCTCCTGATATACGTAATAATTTGACCAGTTGGAAAAGAGCAGGTTGGCATGGCCCCGCCAATTGACAACAGGCTCTAGCGAAGGGTCGTCATTGGGGAAATAGTTCCGGGGAATATTAACTTTGAGCCCTTTGCTGATATCCCGCTCATATTCGGCTTTCAAGGTCAGCGGATCATACTCGGCATGGCCGGTTATAAAAATCTGCCGCCCGTCTCTGGTTGCTATGATGTACATACCCGCGACGTCTGACTCTGCCAGCACTTCCAGCTCCGGGATTCTCTCCACATCCTCCCGGCGGTTTTCCGTATGGCGCGAATGGGGCGCGTAAAAGATATCGTCAAACCCCCGCAATAACTTGACGTTCTTCTTGGTAACCACGTGCGAAAAAACGCCAAACATTTTTTCTTCCAGAGGGTATTTGGGAATACCGTAATGGTGGTAAAGACCCGCCTGGGCTGCCCAGCACAAGTGAATTGTCGAAGTAACGTGATGTACCGACCAGTCCATTATTTCTTTCAGCTCTTCCCAATAGGCCACCTCTTCAAAAGGCATCTGTTCCACAGGGGCCCCGGTAATGATCATACCGTCAAATTTCTCGTCTTTTACCTGGGGAAAAGTTTTATAAAAAGCAATCAGATGTTCCTGGGGAGTATTCTGCGACGTATATGATTGGGGATGCAGAAACTCCACTTCAACCTGTAACGGGGAATTCCCCAATAACCGTAATATTTGGGTCTCTGTAACAATTTTCGTAGGCATGAGGTTAAGCAGTAAAATTTTCAATGGACGGATGTCCTGGTGAAATGCCCTGTCCTCATCCATGACAAAAATGTTTTCCTGGGTCAGGATTTCTTTCGCTGGTAAATCGTTTGGTATTTTGATCGGCATCTCAGTTTTAACCCCCTATTTTATTGTGTTTCGCCAAAATATTTAATAAACAAAAAACCTCTTCCGATAAGAAGAGGTCAAAATCAAACATTATACCTATCCCTCCTCTCATCTCTCAGGAATGATCCTGCAGGAATTGGCACATTTCCAAAGCTTTTACAGCTTTGGCTGTTGCCGGGTTTCATTGGGCCAGTCCCTCCACCTCTCTGGATAAGAGTCTCCCTGGTAAGGAGAATTGATTATTAACTTTGAATATATACTAACAGATGTAGGAGGCAAGGTCAATAAAAAAATTATTACAAAATTTCGGCAATATTCGGCAAAAACAAAAAAACCGCTCTGACGCGGCAAACCTGCAATGCACCTTAGGCTGTTAATTATTTTGTTCCGCAAAACAGTCATAAATCATGGCCCACGTGGCCACTACCAATACAACTGCAAAAGTAACAGCCAAACCAATCTGGAGAGCTACCATAAAACCACCTTCTTACTTCAAATCTACTTGTCGCCGCGAATGGTCGTTTTCAAACCGTTAACGGTCGTTTTTCGAAGTTGATTGGTTTTCCTAGGTTAATATTAGCAATATTTATTTAAAATTTCAAGGGCATCAACCAAATCCAGAATATTTTCACGAACACTAAAAGAGGCCTGTTGGCCTCTTTTACATCATATTCCTTTTACATCATATTCATACCGCCCATGCTTGCGGAATTGCCTCCCATATTGCCGGTGCCGCTCATGGAACCGGCGCCGCCCATATTTGTTCCTACGCCCGTGCCGCCAGGCACACCCTGGGTGCTCATCTGCCGGTTCATATACATTTCAGTTATTCGGGCAAGCTGCTGCCGCATCTGCATCATGTTCACCTGAAGATTATAGATTTGAGCCTCCAGGCTCCCTGTTGCCAAACCGTTATTGTAACCGGGCACCTGAGTTGCTACAGGTACAAAACCGGGCGCCTGATATGCCGGCACATTAACGGCGGCGCTGCCTCCATGGGCAGAATGGATATCCTGGCCACCGGAAAGGCTGTTCACAAATCCCAGGGCAAAAGAAGCGATAATGATACCTACAAAAGATGTAATAGCAAGCTTGATCCACTTATTTATTGCTTTTCCTCCCTTTTTGTCAAGGTAATTTTCTACAGTATCCCAATATTTTCTGGCCAGGGTTACAGCTACTACCGCTGTCCCGGTAACCAAAACAAGAATTAGCAGCAAGACGTAAAAGTTACCCACAGATCCCAGTACACTCATTCTTTCACCTTTCCTATATCCATAGTACGACCAGCAATGCGGAAGCGCCCACCATAAGCGGCAGCATCAGCAATATGGCCGCTGAACTTCCCAAATCCAGGGAACTTATATAAAAGGGTAACGGGTGATGACCTGCGACTGTCTCAGCGTGGTGCGGCAGGTTGGCATTAAATAACCCGTCTAATATATTGCTTAAGCTAAACCCCCATACATGCTCATTTTTCATCATAAATCCCATTGACCCATTCATATCTTTGACAGTTTTCAAACCATAACTATCGCCACTGACAACAGCCATCATGGTAACAACAGAAAACACAATTACCAGAAGCCAAAATCCCGTTTTCCCCTTGACAGTCATTTTCTCTTCCTCCATATTTTCAAGAACAAACCTGCTTCAATACCCACAAATATCATTAATAACGATAATTGGCCCGATTGTCGGAATAAATAGCTAAAAACCTCAGAATTATCCATGGACGCACCCATAAGCGAATTATGCATTGCTGACATCATGCCTTCCATCCAGCGCATAACCTGCAATTCTGTAGGACCTGGCTTTAAAAGGGCTATTGCCACCGTTGCCGCAACAAAAACATAGAACGAACTTAGGGCCCAGTAAAGGAAACGCATGATTTTATTCCCGTTAACTTGTATTGCTATCGCCGACCACCCCCGAAAATGAGCACATGGGATTTGTCGTACAAGTGCCAAGTCATACCTATTATCATAGCAAAGGTCACTGTCTGGTGGACAACGGACGCTAGGGCTGTTACCCCGTGGTCGTCTTCGGTACAATGCCATAACAGCAGGCCTGAAATGATCAGAAGCCAGGCAGAAATAAAGGTAATCAGGGCAAAACCACTTTTCCCAATGACCAACCAGGGTTCCCGTTTCGAATCATTAAAAAGAATTCGCTTTAGTTCCAATAATATTTCTATAAATAACAGCCCCGTAAATAAAATCGCCACTGTACGGTGCAGGTAATCTGCCATTGCCAGGTTGTAATTGAGTGCCCAGCCGTATCTGGGCCCGAGAAGGGCCAGGCCGGTAATAAGCAGTATTCCAAAAACCGCTGCCCATATCCAATGTAGGATAAATTCTAACCTAAACCTGTCCATCGATTTCATCCTATTCTGAACCAAATACTGTTTCTTGGTTTGATTATTGTAAAATTAAGGGTTTGGCCGCGGAACATTCTCTGCGAATAAGCTCCCAATAAACCCTACCATAGAAACAATGGCAATAATAACTGAAACAATCAGTACCAGGCTGAAAATCAATTTAATGGTGTTGGCATTCAAAAAGCCGTTGCCCGGAACATTGTGGTTTTGATGTAAATTCGCCTGACTGCTCCCAGGCTGGCCTGTCACGCCGCTTTGAGATTGATTGTCTGCCGTCTGTCCCTGGGCAATCCCCTGCTGGCCGTTACCTGAGCTGTAATAATTCTGGTTATAAGGGCCCTGATAAGGGTTTTGCGCAAGGTAAGGATTATACTGATTATAAGTCGGCGGTAAGTTTTGCCCGTACCCATAGGGAACACCCGTTACAGGCGGCAGTTGCTGGGTCTGGGTGTCCAGGTCTTTGGACATATTATCGATGAGATATTCCATGCCAGCTATATCCTGTCCAAGACTATAAAATTCCTCGTGTAATTCATTCATATTACCGGCGCCTGAAGAAGTCGTCCCGTTTGACTGGACCACTGTTTCCCCACCGCTGTTAGCAGCTATCTTCGCATTGGCTTTATCGATAGACTTGAGTCTCTCCTTCAACAGGTCTACGTAAAACCGGGGGTCTGTTTTCGGCACCTGAACGGGGACCTGTATTACAACAGGGCCCTGAGCCTCATTAGGGTTATTTTTTTCTATAGCTGAGCTACTTTTGTCTTTGCCGTCCGTGGATTCCGTATTGGCAGCATCTTTGTCATGGGTTTCTTTTGCAGGTTCGGAGCTCGTTTTTTGCTGTCCCGTACCCACGTTGACTGCCGTCACTTTACTGTGGTCCATGTTGCCCATTCGGACAAGATAAATCCCTCCTGCCGCTATAATAAAAACAAAGATTACTACCATTACTGTCAAAACTTTTTTCAGCGCCTCCACTATAGATCTCCTTTCCTTTTTGTTATTTTTACGTTCTACGGTAAATTCTAATACCAAGGCTATAAACGTTCCATAATCATGCACAATCTTCACAAAATCTTCACAAACGCTTTTTACTATAATTTTTGAATGCCATATTTTAGTGGAGGTATGCTATGAGGGTTTTAGTCGTTGAAGATGAGCCGGATATCCGGAGATTGTTAAGGGCTTACCTGGAAAAGGAAGGCTTTATTGTAGAGGAAACCAATAACGGCCAGAGGGCCTTGACCATGGTTGACCGGAATCCATATGACTTGATAATTCTGGATATTATGATACCGGAGATAGACGGATGGGCAGTCTGCCAAAGAATCAGAAAAAAGTCCAATATTCCGATCATAATGGTCACCGCAAGGGGGGCGGAACCTGACAAGATAATGGGCCTGGAATTAGGAGCGGACGATTATCTTGTGAAACCCTTCAGTCCTAAAGAGCTTATCGCCAGGATTAAAGCGTTGTTTCGCAGGATAAAGGCAAAAACTCCCCCTGCGGAAACAAATGACCGCATCAGCCTCGGGCAAATGTCCATTGACCCACAAAGCCGTGAAGTTAAGGTGAACGAGTGCCCCATACCGCTGACCCCGAAAGAGTTTTCGATACTGTATACACTGGCCAGACATCCCAATAAGGCTTTTACCAGAAATGAACTCCTTCTGGAGGTATGGGGTGACCAATTTAACGACACAAGGACTGTAGATGCTCATATTAAACAGCTCAGGGAAAAACTGCATAAAGCCGGGTTAAGCAAAGATGCAGTCAAAACTGTATGGGGCGTCGGCTACAAACTTGGGGATGTCAATGATGTTTAGAAGTATAGTTTTTAAGCTGTGGATTACTATATTTGCCCTTACCCTGGGCATTTTGCTGGTATTTTCGTTATTTTTATATAACCGTATCGAAGATATTTATTTTTCTAACCAGGTACAGCTTATGAACGAGCGCGCTTTGCAGTGGAAACAGGTCATGCTAAGCGACTTGCCGCCGGAAAAGATACAGGACGAAGCAGAATTTTGGGGGAAAGTGTCGCGCTACAAAATAACTGTATTTAATAAGCGGGGCATTGTTCAATATAGTTCCGATGTCAGGCATTCCCCCATTGGAATGAAATCCAGTTGGAAGCATTTTAAAGCCGGAATAGAAGGCAAGGAAACATATTACACCGGCTACAGCCCGGAATTTAATACGAAAATGACGGCTACCTTCATGCCTTTTGAAAAAAATGGTGAGAAGTACCTTATTATGGTACATGCTCCCACTGATGATCTACTGGAAATAATTAAGGCAACAAGGCGGACAGGGCTGGAAGTACTAATTTTGTTCTTTATTCTCAGTGGAATACTGGCCTGGCATTTTTCTTTCTTGATAGCACGCCCTATTATTAACATAAAAAAAGTTGCCATGAACATGGCAAAGGGCGATTTCTCCACCCTGGTAGAAAACCGCCGGAAAGATGAACTCGGTGAACTCGCCCAAACCATTAACACATTAAGCGTGCAGTTGAAAAAAACCCTTGATTATTTGTCACGTTCCAATGCTGAACTCAACTCGCTCCTTAAAAAATGGAAGGAATTTGTAGCAGACGTTTCTCACGAACTTCGCACCCCCCTTTTTTTAATTCAGGGCTATTCCGAAGCCATTATCGAAAAGGTGGTCGACGACGAAAAAACAAGAGAAGAGTACTTGAAGGTAATAAACAAGGAAAGTCTCCGCCTCCAAAAGCTGGTTAACGACCTGTTGGCCGTCGAGGGAGGGCTTCCTCTCAAAAAAACCCCTGTTTCCCTGTATAATCTTGTGGCGGAAACCATTGCTCCTTTTGAAATAAAAGCTAAAGATAAAAAAATAACAATTATAATTGATGACTGCCTGGATGAAATCGGACCTGTACTGGTAGATGCCGATAGGTTTGGAGAAGTAATTTACAACCTGATAGATAACGCCATCAGGCATACTCCGGAAGGCGGGCTAATATCTATCGCCGGCGCCGCCGAGGGAAATGACCGGGTTAGAATAACTTTCTCCAATACAGGGCAGGGAATTCCCGCCGAACACCTGCCATATCTTTTTGAGCGTTTTTACCGAGTAGATAAGGCCCGCAGCCGGGCCGAAGGCGGCACGGGCCTTGGTCTGGCCATAGTTAAAAGAATTGTAGAACAGCACAATGGGAAAATACGGGCGGAAAGCAAAGAAGGCAAAGGGGCTACTTTCATCATTACCCTGCCCCGAACCTAACGCCCTCCAATAAAATAAGGCCTAATGAATTAAACCCTGTCAGGCCGTTGCAAAGAAATTTCAGTAAATCAGGGGAGGTTAAATGTATTCAGAACCTCCCCTGTATGCTACAACTATTTTAATCCGCTGGGCCTGATGAATTAAGCCCTGTTTTTATCTCATCCCGTACATACCCATTCCACTGCGCATACCCATTCCCATACCGGGCACATTAATTTCCATGTATCCAGGGCCCATTTTGTAATCCATCCAGTAATGACCTTCTTCCGCCGGCCCCAACGTGTTCCATGTGCCTGTGCCACCCATATACATGTGGTTAGACGGGGTAATTATGCCTAAAAGAAAGGTACCGATGAGAATCCCCAAAAATGCATATAAGGCTATCTTAAACCATTGATTCATTTTTTTCACCCTTCCTCTTATTGTTTATTTCTGTGCCGCACGCAGGGCAGCATTTCCAACCTGGCTGAAGGCTTTTGCCACACTGGTTGCAAGTGCTGCTCAGGACAGCCCTGCAATTTGGGCAAAACTTATACTCAGGAGCCACTTTGGACCCACATTCCGGGCAGGTTGCTGTTCCGGCAGCCGATGGTACCAGGTTTCCTAAAAACTGCAGGTTAATGTTCTTCTCTTCCACAAAATATTTTTTTGCAAACATAACTATACCGGCGATTAAGCTGATAACAAAGACAAGCCATAGCAGCTTTACTGCCAGTGTAAACAGGGATGCCAATAAACCGTTCAGCTCAAGGCCTGTGCCCCGGCCATACATGCCGTAGCCCATTCCAGAACCGCTGCCAGTCAGTAAATTAAAGATTAATAATACTCCCAGCAATACCAAACTCAAAACGCCTATGTTTTTTAATGTTTCCTGACTGTTATTTTGTGACATATTTTTTCACTCCTTTGTTGTTTGTTATTGTGGAGGAATCCCACCAATTGGCTGTAATTGGACCTGCACATCACCTCTTTGTTTTCCGGTTCGCTTTTATTGTACAAATTATTTATGAAGATATTATGAAGTTTTTCAAGAACAAATAAATGGCTGTCGGGGACATATGACCCGGCAGCCATTTTGCATTATTTGTGCAGCTATTACATTATTTATGCTGTTTGCGGTTCGGTTGAAGGCTGTGGAACAACTTTAGATTGGCCACACTTGGGGCAGCAGGTCCATTCGTTTTTCAGGACGGTACCGCATTTAGTGCAGGCTGTATTGGATCCCCCGGCAAATAAAGCACCGTTCAGCACATATTTTTTGATCAGCATTGCAGCGCCAACTACCAAGCCTACCAGCAGTAATATCACGAATACGTCCACAGCCAGAGTTAGCAAAGTACTTAACAGGGAATTCAAATCCAGATTGCCTAGACCCAGCAATCCACTGGAATGTGTGGCTGCGTCGTGCATTTGCGCTGCAGCATTGGGGTCTATCATTCCAGGCATTCCGGCGTGGTTGACCATGCCGTCAACAGGAGCAGGAGTTGCCATTCCCGGCATGTTACTCATGTTGTTTGCCCCCCAACTGATGTTCATGGACCCCGAGCCCATGGTTACCATGTCATTCATAGGCATGTTGTCCATCGCCATTTCAGCGGACCGTCCCATCTCACTCATCATCATCATGACCAATTCCTCCTTAATTTAAATTTTCACTTGGTTCGAAATTAATTATAATAGTATCTTGTGAAGATTTTATGGAGTTTGCAAAAATTACTATGCTATGTCGTACTTCAGTCAGGTTACATCATGGGCATCCTATTCATTTCATTCATGTCATTCATGTTACTTGGACCGGACATGTTCATATTCTCTCTTTGGGACATTTGATTCATAAGAAAATTCATCTGGTACCGCATCTGATTCATCTGCTGATTAATCATATTGATCCGGTTCTGCATTTCCAGTGGGTAATGGGCATTATTTGCGTGCCCGATACCCCAAAACGGACCAGGAAATTGATTGGGAATAAACCCCTGGTAGCCATCATGCTGAAACTGTCCAGTAAAATTACCGGTGAGTTGGTTGGCGCCACCCTGTATCTGGCCTTGTAAATAGGTTGTATGATTTGTTCCGGAATGGGTGTTCTGCCCGTCAAAAGCCTGGACAAAATACAACCCTCCAAGGCTAATAACTATTCCAGCAAAAGCTACCACTGCCAACTTAAACCACTTGTTCATTGCCTTCCCCCCTTTCCTTTAATCATTAAAAAAATTTCAAATCCTTTACCCAAGCGAAAATGCCCAATACCAGCCCTACAATCATCGTCAAATATAAGACTTTTACCGCCAGGACCAATAAACCGGCCAAGGTCAGGGACCCTCCGCCGAAAAGTAGGGCGTAAACAAGATTTAAGGCGATAATTCCTATAAAAGAGTTTAAAGCCAACCTTAACCACTTATTCACCGCTTATTTCACCTCCTTCATTTATCTGATTTGATTATAGCCCTGACTTATGTAGATTTTATGGATAATTGCGAAAAAGCCGCCCGTCTTTTTTGGGCAGCCTTTCTGGAAGCAGTAACCTATAAAATCAGGTGATGAATAAAGTAGCCCAATACTCCGACAATGGCTAAACCGACAATAACAATCAGGGCTATCATTGTAGATTTGCTCATTATTGCTCACCTCATTTCCCTGAATAGTAAAAATTTGGCCGCTAAACCTTTTTAAGGCCCAAGCCGGCATGTTTAAATATTACAGCTTCAATTGTAGAAATCTTAAATGGCCATTTCAATAAATGGGCCCGAACTTCACAAAATCTACACATTTATAAACTACAATCATGGCAGTTGATACGTTCTGCAAAAAACTAAGGAGGAACCAAATGATTCCTCCTTAGTTTTTTTTGCTGAATATTAATTGTTACTTCTCCCGGTCCCGCACCAAGGACAGCTTTTCCAGCCAACCTGAAGGTCTTTCCCACATCGTGCACAAACATCTTTAAGGCTCGCTTTACAATTAGGGCAAAACTTGAATTCAGCGGTCAGGCGCGTACCACAGCAGGGGCAGGTGTATCCTTGTTCATCACTCGGCCCTGTAAATGCCAAGCCTATTTTTTTACCGTCAACAAGATACTTTTTAGTCACCATCACAATACCCACCACCAGACTAATAATAAAAGTGAGCCACAGCAACTTGACAACAAATACGAGGGATCCGGTTACCAAACTATTGATATCAAGGCTCTGCCCGTAATATATTCCTAAACCGAAGAAAAGCCTCTGCCTAAGAAAAAGACTATAAAGAATAATTGAAATTACTGCCGTCAGGAAAATGATTAATAACATTTTCACCAAATTATCCCGGTTATCTCCACGTGTCATTTTCTTCACCCCTTATTCCCGAATTGGAATTTCAAGCTAAATAACAACTGCTTCCCTTCCGCAGGCAAAATTACATTGCCAATCATGCTGCAGTTATTTGTTGCTTACCATAGGCGCCTTCAATTCCGTACCACAACTTGGGCAGTATTTAAACTGTTTTTTTACAAATGCACCACACCGGCATTTCACCTGTGGGGCAAGGTTTCTAATCAGGTCTTCCCGGTTAATATTCATTCCGGGAAGATATTGTCTCCCCATAACTATAACAGTCGCTATCAAGCTTATCAAAAATACCAACCATAAAATCTTTCCTGCCAGAAAAAAGATATCAGAAATAAATCCCGTGGTCTTTACCCCATAATTCATCCCATTATTTATCCCTTCCTGCATCTCATAACCAAAGCCGGCAGGTCCTCCTAACAGAGCGTTATACAACAGAGCAAAAATAATTACTGATAAACATAAAATGCCGATAAACCTAACCTTGCTGTCAAAGTTTTGATTTTGAGCCACTTTTATTCTCCCCTCCCAGTTTACAATTCTTTTGTGTAGATTCTGTGAAGATTTTTTATTTATTACCGGGCATCAAATCTATCAGCCCCTTGGCAAAATCACGGTTATTTCGGTACCCAATCCTTCCTGGCTCACCACATCAATCGAGCCGCGGTGCGCCTCGACAATGGATTTGGCTATAGTTAATCCTATTCCGTATCCTCCCGTTGACCTGGCTCTGGAAGCATCACTCCTGTAAAACCTGTTAAAAACGTGGTTTATATCTTTTGTCGGTATACCAATTCCGCTATCATTAATGACCATATAAACATGCTCCCTGTCACCTTTCAGGTCAATTAAAACTTTACCACCCCGATTAGTATATTTTATACTGTTAGAAAGCAGGTTTATAATAACCTGGCTTATTTTATCTTTATCAGCATAAATATCCTGCTCTTCACCTGAGATTGTCAATGCTATGCCTTTAGTTTTCAACTGACCCTGAAAATTTAATGCTATGCTGTTTATCAGTTCTCTCAGGCCGAAATTGGTTTTTTCAAGGACTATATTCTCATCTTCGATCTTGGATAGTTTTTCCAGGTCCCCAACCAACCTTATCAACCTCAGTATTTCTTCGTGACAGGAAACAAATCGTTCAGCAGTCGGCTCCCATACACCTTCAATGAGGGCCTCCAGGTGGGCCTGCAAAGTTGTGAGCGGGGTTCTCAACTCATGGGCCAAATCGGAGGTCATTCTTTTCTTCAGTTCTTCTCTCTTGAAAGTAATATCCCTTAATGCGTTTAATTCATTAAAAAGAGATTGCACCTCATAATACCTGGGCTTACTTTCAAAGCTATATGACGAACCCTTCACCAGGCTTGATGCGTAATCTCTGGCTTTATCCAGGTCAGCCTTTAACAAACCGGCGGTAGCTACACCTGTAGCGGAAGAAAAACCTACAGCAAAAATAATAAACATAAGGGTAAGGCGTAAAAAAGCCGAGAAAAACTTCGGCGTATTACGCCCCGCGAAATAAGGGACGAAATAGGTAAGTACCGCCTTTCCCTTACCCTCTGGCAACAAAATTTCCTGTTTTTCCAGGCGCCCGCCGAATTCAAGCCGAAGAATCAAGATGTTTTCATTAAGCTTCCGTTCCTTTGTATTTCCTTCTGCATCGATGAGAGCCAGGCCCACGTTGTTTAATTGGGCTACCCTGAAAGCCTCTACAGGCGATTTTTCCACTAAAGCCAGTATTTGACTGTTAATTTGGTTTTGGGTCTTTGTCATGTATTCCAGGTTCCTGCCTATAAAAAAATAGGTGCCCAGAAAATAGAGAAGCGATAGAAGTATGATGTTGAAGTTATATGAAACTGCAAGCTGCCAGGTTAGTTTTTTCAACTTCAGTCGCCTCCAAATTTATACCCTATTCCGTGGACAGTCAATATATATAACGGGTTTTTGGGGTCAGCCTCAATTTTGTGCCTAAGATTTTTTATATGGGTATCTATTGACCTGTCATTCCCTTCGTAGTTCCAACCATAAACAGCCTGAATAAGTTCCTCCCTGGTAAAGACTTTTTTCATGTTTTTTGCCAGGGTCTGCAATAACCTGAATTCCACAGCTGTCAGATTTACAGGAGCGCCTCTGACAAGCACTTCGCGGCTGACACAATTTATTTCCAGTTCCCCCTGTCTGAAGCTGATGATATCGGCTACAACCTGGGCACTATCGGCATATCGCCTTAGAACAGCCCTTACCCGTCCCATCAGAGCCCTGGGGCTGAAAGGTTTCGTCACGTAGTCATCGGCCCCCAGGTCCAGGCATTGAACCGTATCCTCTTCACCTACCCGTGCCGTAAGCATAATAATAGGAACTTTGGATTTTTTCCTTATCATCTTACAAAGTTCTTTCCCATCAATGTCCGGAAGCATTATATCCAAAATTACCAGATCCGGCTTAACGTTTTCAAACAACTTCAGGGCCCTGTCACCGTTTTGGGCCACATAAGCCCTGTAGCCGTCGGCCTCGAGGAAGGACTTGACTACTTCGAGGATTTTTGTTTCATCGTCAACTACCAGGACTGTATGCTTCTTTTCCACTCTGATCCCCCCGTACTATGGTTCGTAATAAGTATAAAAAGTTCCCTATAATGGTTCAACGATTTAACCGGAACTTCACAAAATCTACACAATTCCGTTCTGTCCTGCTAAGAAAGGAAAATAATAAGAGACAGGTCAAGATACCTGTCTCTTCCAACTGATGGATTTTCCAATTTGGTTCCCCGAAAACTGTATTTACAAAGGGGCTTCTGCTGCATAGCCCATTGAGCGCCGATTATTTATTGGGCTTAGCCACTATTAATTTTAATATTTCCATGCCCACCGTTTCTACCGTCTCCACATGTAATCCAGCCTTCTTCATGTTTTCCACGGTTTCCCTGTTGATATTTGATCCTATCACTCTGACCACCAAAGGGTTAAGGATATCCATTAATATACCCAAAACCTGGTTTGCGCTCCTGACATGTTCCAGGAACACCATTTGCCCGTCAGGTTTACATACCCTGTTTAGCTCCCGGAACCCTTTGATGGGATCGGGCACAGTACAGAAAACACAGGTACCAATTACCGTATCAAAGGTATTGTCGGGGAAATCCAGGTTCTGCACATCCATTTCATAAAGAGTAACATTAGCCAAACCTTTGGCCCGCTGCCTGGCTTTTTTCAACATGCCCGGGCTGAAGTCGATGCCTGTCACCTCGCAGGCGGGAGAATAAAATTTCAGGTTTTTGCCCGTGCCCACACCTACTTCCAGTACCTTACCGTAGGCTAATTCAATAACCTTTTTCCTTGTTTCATCGTTAATCAACCAGTCCATACAGTCATAAAAAATGGAGGTTCGATCGTACCTTCGCCTGATGATTTCGGTAGTTGCCGCCACGTGAAAACACCTCCGCAAACAGAACTTAAAATATATTTACCCATCGGCACAACAATTAATGCAAAAGAACAGTGGCTCGACCGGTCGGTTTACCCAGGTTTACAGCGGTAAAGACCAAGTGAACTTTCTTTCCGAAACGCCCTGCAGCTCTTTGAGGTTTAATTCAATAACTGTGTTCGACTTCAAAACCGGAGTTCCTTGTGCGTTTTTCGGGGAAAAAATGAGTAGCCCTACCGGGTGATGACCTTCATCTGCCGTTAATTTCCAACCGGCCGGTTTTATTACTTTCCCATTCACCAGCAACTCAGCTTTTTCAGCAATGGGATACTCCCTCAAATCTCCCATATGAGTAGTCATGGCTATTTCAAATAAAATACTTTTTTGCAAATCATAATTACCCGGTAGTTTCATTCCTGTTAACCGAATGTACTCCGGTGTTAATAATACCGCTGTAACCTGTACCCCACCCTGTCCTTCATCGTAGCGAACATACTTCTGTTCAAGACTTGTACCTGCAGCACCGGTCCCACCGGCACTTGAAACAGAAGCTTCTTTTCTTTGTGACAAACCATATCCTATCATTGCCATGCCGGCAATAATGATGAGCACCAAAACCACTATTAACTTCTTTGTCATAACCATACCCCTTCCAAATAGTCATTATTTCTCAACAAGGATACCGGGCCATAGACGGTTTTTAACAATCAACCGCAACATCAGCCCAATCCCTATCAGGTTAATAACAATTCCGACTCCCATAACAGGGTACCGGTACCGTTCAAAAAATAAGGTCACGCCTGAAAGTCCTATGAGAGGTAACACGTCCCCCAAATGGTGCAAACAGCAGGCCAGCATAGAAACTGTTGAAGTTCCCGTACCGGAGGCAGTGATAGCCGCCAGTTTTCTACTTTTTATAAGTTTTTGCACCCTTTTAACATAACTATAAAGGCCTACCTGCGTCCCGAAACCGCCGGCAATTGCCATAACAAACCAGAAATCTCCTGTGAAAAGGTCAACTGCATGGTCCCAGGACTGAATAAAGCCAACCAGTGAAAAATAAAACGATACCAGCAAAAGAGCAGCAACTATACCAATGGCAGTCGATTTATAAACAATTTTTGACCTGTCCGTCACTTGGGCATCATCCTCTAAAATAGTTTTTCAACGGATTAAACTTAAAAAAATAAAAGGGCAGTTTAAAGTCATACCCAGGACCCAATCTATTTTAAGGCCCACTGGATTAAAGTGGGTTCCAATAGGAGGGGGTAGTATTATTTCTTATCCGGCCTTATTCAAACCCTTCTTTTCCCCTTGTTCGTGGTCGCATGACTGACCATGATTCATTCCACGCATCATTAAGAAATGCATCAGCGGGCATAACAGGGCCATGGCCAGAAATAAAAAGGATTCACCGTTTACCTTTTCAGGCAGAGTTCCGCCGGTAAAATAGAAAAATACAGCAATCATAGGAATAATACAGGCAAGCATAAGCAGGTTGTGCCAGTTAAATCGATTCTTTCTCACACCAATTCTCCCCTCTGTCCCTTATGAGCGAAAACGCCACTCAACGTAGTACTACTTTTTGTAGTAATTTGATTGTACAATAAACTCCGATTAATTTCAACCCCCACTTTGAAAAATGTTTAAAAGAGGCCATGAAAGCCAAGCCTTGCATAAACAGAATACCTGGCGTCCATGGCCTTTTGTTATCTTTACAGTACCTGGTAGCCCTGATCCGTAATGGCTTTCTTCAGATCTGCCTCGTTAACCTTGTCTGCTTGGAAAGAAACAGTAACTTTTTTTCCATTCAGGTCAACATCTACGCTGTTAACTCCTTCTATGGCCGAAAGAGCTTTTTCAACTGATGCCTTGCAGTGACCGCAAGTCATTCCTTCTACATTAAGGGTTACAGTTTTTACATTTTCGCCTCCGCAACAATGGGACATGTTATCACCTCCTCTCCCTTTATGCCCGCTGTGACCATGACCGTGGCCGCCGCAGCATCCACCGCGCCGCATCATAAAAAACATAACCGCTATGAATAACAGCCAAGGCCCGTAGTTACTGAAAAATTCGTTCATGTTCCGTCTCCCCCATACTTTCTCTACTTATTGTACTTTTTCTTAATCCATGGAATAATTGCAGGCATCAAGATAATCATGGACAGGATAAATACCCATACAGCCCCGCCGTATCGGGCTACAGCGTCATATTTTCCTCCCCCCGTGGCCAGATAAAAGGCCAGGGCCAGGCCCAGGGAAATTCCTGTATACCAGACAGCGCTTATGGTAGCAATCTTTTTCTCGTTAGTGTTCCCCATAGTCTTCCCTCCTTAAGCCATCCGGGGCTTTTTAATGGATGGCACAAAACCTTTCAGCATCAAGGTATTCATGGTAACGGAGAATGAACTTAACGCCATGAATAAGGCAGCCAACTGCGGGCTGACAATCCATCCCGTCAATGGATAAATCAGGCCTGCCGCAATGGGAATACCAAGAGAGTTATATCCGAAAGCCCAGAACAGGTTCTGCCTTACTTTACGCATGGTAGCCCTGCCGATCTCAATGGCAGCAACTACGTCCCGCAGGTCACCTTTAATGAGGATGATATCACCTGTTTCCTTGGCCACATCAGTACCGCTGCCAATAGCTATGCCAACATCAGCCTGGGCCAGCGCCGGAGCATCATTTATTCCGTCACCCACCATGGCTACTTTATTATTTTGCTTTTGTAGTTTTATTACCTCATTAGCCTTATCTTCAGGCAGAACTTCAGCCAGAACATAGTCTATGCCTGCCTGTTTAGCAATAGCTTCCGCGGTCCGCCTGTTATCACCGGTGATCATGCCAACCTTTATACCCATTTCTTTAAGCCGCCGCACAGCTTCTACAGAACTCTCTTTCAGTGTGTCAGCAACGGCAATTAACCCGGCCGGTTGTCCGTTAATCCCCATGAACATTACAGTCTTACCTTCCCTTTCCAGTTTTTCTACTTGGCCTGTGTAACTGGAAATATCAATATTGCGCTGCTGCATCAACCTCCTGTTGCCCAACAGTACAAGTTTTCCGGCAATATCGGCTTCAATGCCATGGCCCGGAATAGCGTTAAAGGACTTGGCTTCCTGAATTCCCAAGCTTTTTTCTTCGGCACCTCTTACAATCGCTTCACCCAGCGGATGCTCTGAGTTCTTTTCAGCGGAAGCGGCAAACTTCAGGATATCATCCTGTGAAAAACCTCCCAGAGCAATTACATCTGTCACTGAAGGTTCCCCCTTTGTCAGGGTCCCTGTCTTATCAAACACAACAGCATTCAGCCTGGCGGTAGTTTCAATCGCCTCTGCACCTTTAAAAAGAATACCGTTTTCAGCTCCCTTACCGGAACCGGCCATAATAGCGCTCGGGGTGGCCAGGCCGACAGCACATGGGCACGAAATAACAAGAACTGTTAAGCTCAGGAGCATAGAAAATCCGAATACGCCTATACTGCCAAGTTTAGTTGTGGACAGAAGGAAAACACTGTCGGGAGTAAACCACTGGTTATATCCTATAAAGAACCAGAATCCGAACACGATTAACGCCAACAAGTGTACACCCAGGATAAAGTGCCCCGCCACCACGTCGGCGATTTTTTGAATAGGCGCCTTGGAACCCTGAGCATCCTCCACCAGTTTTATTATCTGGGACAGCGCCGTATCTTTGCCTACCTTAGTTGCTTTAAATTTAAAAGTACCGGTTTTGTTGATAGTTCCGCCGATAACTTCGTCTCCCTCTTTTTTCTCCACGGGAATACTTTCGCCGGTAATCATGGATTCATCTACGGCCGAGTAGCCTTCAATAACATTACCGTCAACAGGGATGCTCTCGCCGGGCCTTACTGAAATAATGTCACCTATCTCCACCTGTTCAACCGGGATTTCTATTTCCTTACCGTTCCTGATAACTCTTGCCGTCCTGGCCTGAAGGCTCATCAGTTTACGGATAGCCTCTGAAGTACGTCCCTTCGTTAATGCTTCGAGATAACGCCCAAGAACGATAAAGGCTGTCAACAATGCTGCGGACTCATAAAAGGTTGCCTTGGGGCCGCCGAACCCGGCATTGGGCCAAACTGTATTTATGACTGCAATCAGGTAAGAAGCGCCGATACCTGTGGCATACAACAGGTTCATGTCAGTAACGCCTCTCTTCAGCCCCTGCCAGCTCTTGACAAAAAACTGCCAACCACCAAAGACCACAACGGGGGTAGTTATGGCCCAGAGAAAATAATTATGGGCCATCCATTCGGGGATGAACCGCCCCAAAGGCCCCACCATCTCCCTCATAGTGCCAAGCATGGCAATGAGGCCCAAAGGCCAGGTGAGCCACATATTACGGCGCTGTCTGCGAATTTCCTCCTCCCTGGCCCGCCGCTCCCGGTCCAACTCAGACTGAGCGTCTGCCCTCTCCTCAACCCCATAACCAAGGCTTTCAATAACTTGTCGGATTTGGGCCTTATCAATAGTCCCCGGGTAAAAACTGACTTTAGCTGTTTCATTAGCAAGGTTTACCACAACGCCGGTAACACCGGGAAGAGCCTTAATTGCTTTTTCCACTTTATTTACACAGGCGGCACAGGACATTCCGGTAACCTTTAAAGTTAGTTCCTCCGTATCCACTTCATAACCTATATCCCTGATAGCTTTAACCATGTCGCTAACCCCAACTTTATCGGAGTCATAGTCAACAGTTGCTTTGCCTGTCATCAGGTTGACCTTGGCTTCCTCTACCCCTGCCAGGCCTTTTAAAGCCTTCTCCACATGGGCCACACACGATGCACAGGTCATACCTCTAACCGGAAGAACAACCTGATCCTTATGAGTCATTTTTACCCCTCCTCAAAATGACAAATTTTAAAATTTGAACAATGGTTTCTATCGAAACCTCAAGGAAACTTTTGTTGCTATCCGGAAATCATGCTTTGAGGTTAGCAACAATTTTACCTCAAAGCAAAATTCCCTAGATATTTAAAAGCTTCCAACCTTCGCGATCATAGGACCCCTCCCCCCAGGGGGGGTAGTTTAATTAAATAATATCTGCTTATTGTTATTTTGTCAAGAGATATAGAAAAATATTTCATAAAAGTAAAAGAGGCCCCAAACCCAAGCCCCCTAAACTGCATCGCAAAAATACTTTTAAACTTAGTTAATAAATGTTGGAACGACATCCATTATTTATCTGTCGGAATTGCGCATCCCGGCAGTTCATAGTCTATAAGTTCCTTGATAGTCGGATTTTCGCCGCAAACCGGACACGCGGGATTTTTCTTTACCTGCACTTCCCTGAAGGACATTTCCAGCGCATCATAGGTCAGCAGCCTGCCGATCAGCAGTTCACCTATACCCAGGATGTATTTGAGTACTTCCGTTGCCTGTATTAACCCTATAGTACCGGCAAGCACCCCTAAGACACCTGCTTCTGAACATGTGGGTACAGAGCCCGGCGGAGGTGGTTCACGAAAAATGCACCTGAAACACGGACCTGCACCCGGAACAACGGTCAGGGCCTGGCCGGCAAACCTGAGAATTCCGCCGTGGACGAAAGGCTTTCCCGCCATAACACAGGCGTCATTGGTAACAAAGCGAGTGGCAAAATTGTCGGTTCCGTCAACTATTATGTCATAATCCCTGATTATGTCCATAATGTTATGGGCCATCAACCTTTCATGATAGGTGACCACATTGCAATCAGGATTGAGGGCCACCAGTTTTTCCCTGGCTGAATCCACCTTTGGCCGTCCAATATCTTTAGTACTGTGTAAAATCTGCCGTTGCAAGTTGCTCAAATCTACCACGTCGTCATCAATGATACCCAGGTTGCCCACCCCGGCCGCCGCCAGGTAAAAGGCGACCGGCGACCCCAGCCCCCCTGTTCCGATAACCAGCACTTTAGCATTATTTATCTTCATCTGGCCTTCCCCGCCCACTTCGGGGAGGATTATATGTCTGCTGTACCTATGCACCCACTCTTCTGAAAAGTTCAACTAAATCACCTCTTAATTTATTAAAGTTCAATCCCCCGTCTCTGCAGATCCATTCGGAAGTAAGATGCCATGCTCAGGTAACGTTCCCCCGTATCGGGGAAAATAGTCACTACCTTTTTCCCCGGCCCCAGCTCACGGGCAACTTGTATGGCAGCGGCAGCAGCCGCTCCGGAAGAATAACCCACCAGCAGCCCTTCTTCTCTCGCCAGGGTAACCGAAGTTAAATAGGCATCAACGTCCTTAATGGTTATTACCCGGTCCAACACATTAACATCAAGGGTCTTAGGAACGAACCCGGCGCCAATACCTTGAATCCTGTGGGGTCCGGCTTGTCCTCCCGACAGGACTGGGGATTCGGCGGGTTCAACACCAATAATTTGCACCCCGGGTATTTCTTTTTTCAGGACCTGGCCCACCCCCGTTATAGTTCCTCCTGTACCTATGCCGGCAACAAAGGCATCTACTTTACCGCCTATTTGTTCGAGAATTTCTCTGGCCGTAGTCAGGCGGTGAATTTCCGGGTTAGCCGGATTTTCAAACTGCCTCGGCATGTAATAGCCAGGATTTTGGGCCAGGATTTCTTCCGCTTTATCCACTGACCCCTTCATGCCATCCTGTCCCGGTGTGAGAACAAGCTCAGCGCCATAAGCGGTAAGGATTTCCTGCCTTTCCCTGCTCATGGTTTCGGGCATAACCAGAATGAGGCGGTACCCTTTTGCTGCCGCTACCATGGCCAGGCCAATCCCCGTATTACCGCTGGTAGCCTCCACTATCACGCCGCCCGGTTTTAGAAGTCCCTCTTCTTCGGCCTTTTCAACCATATGCATGGCTATACGGTCTTTTACACTACCACCTGGGTTAAACATCTCCAGCTTGGCATAAACATCGGCAGCCCCGGCAGGTACAATGGAAGAAAGCTTGACCATGGGGGTATTTCCTATGAGACTGATCGCATCCCCGGCTGCGCCTGAAGCCATTTTAATTACCTCCACCCATGAACAGCAGGATATCTACTGTGTCACCATCTTTAATAAACTTATTCCCCAACGTATCCCTGGCCAGGATATCTCCGTTAACTGCCACAGTTACTATATCCGGGTTAAATTCATATTTCTCCAGTAGTTCAGCTACGGTATACTCTTTATCCAGGACTTCCTTTTCGCCGTTTAACACTATTTCCATGCTACTACTCCCCTTTCTCAATTAATAACCTGAATTTATCCGAAACCTTCTCCACAGTAATAATTTTGTGCCCTTCGTCCTTGACACTCCTGGGAACGTTTTGGATAGGTTCCCCATCGTTGAGGATTACTTCCAGTATTTCTCCTTTTTTCATCTGCTCCAGTTTGAGTTTTGTTTTCACGAAAGTAATAGGACAGACATCAGAAGTAATATCCAGCGTCGCATCAACTTTTACATCAGCCATTTCTAAACAGCCTCCTTTTCCGATCCTCCGTCATGTGTACGGCGCTTTAAGCTATCACCTGCATCCTCCGGCTTAAGCTCTTTTTCATCAGCCTTTACCCTTTCATACTCGGCCTTGAAAGCTGCTATACCAACCCTTGTTACGGTATCGCCTATCCGTTCTCTGTCCCGGCGAAGGGTTGTAAAAGCCCGGAGAACCCTTTCTACGGCCACTTCAACTTCCTCTTCTTTTATAAATTTATCTATGACCTGGCCCAAGCGGGGTTTGCGGCCTATTTTTCCGCCCGCATAAAGGAGATAACCCCTTCTCTTCTCCTGCCAGGCATCAGACGGACAGGAAAAAATGCAGTTTCCTTCCAGAAGACACCTGGATTTATCTATGACAGGTTTCCCTTCGGCCATTTGAATAGCCCTGTTCGGACAAACTCTCTCACAGAGCCCGCATGAAATGCATTTATTTTCGTCCAATTCGGGTTCAATGGCCCCTACGAAACCGATATCATTTTCCTGGGGTTTGGCACAGGAATTGGGACAGCCTGATACGCCGATCTTTGTCTTGATGGGAACCTCCCGGCAAAAAAATGCTCTATCCAGCTTGATGGCCGTTTCTCTACAATTCATCAGGCCAAACTGGCAAACTTCCATACCGGGACAGGCTACCACAGTCCTGATCCTGGGACCGCAGGTACCGGTATTTAAACCGCGTTCCATAATCTCTTTTTTCATTTCATTATAATCATTAATGTTTACCCAGGGAATTTCAGCCCCCTGGCGGGTGGTGACATGAACGTACCCTTGGCCGTACCTATCGGCCAGGTCGGCCAGGTGGCGCAGTTGCTCACTTGTCAAATTCCCGGCCAGGCTGCGGAAACGGACAATGAAAAGGTCTTTCTGCCTTTGCTTGAGGAAACCGCCTTTTTTCAACTCATTGTAATCAACTGACATTTTTCAGACCTCCGTTAATTTGTTTTTTCAGCTCCCCTGATAGTACCGGATAAGCACTTCGGCAACTTCTTTCCTCGTAAACTCTTCCGGCGGCGTTTGCCCTGCCGCCAACATCTCCCTCACCTTGGTCCCGCTCAGGAAAACATGATGCTCTTTATCGTGCGGACAGGTTTTACTGCTGCCCATACCGCCACAGACTTTGCAGTAGAAGGTATGTTCAAAGAAAAGCGGGGTTATGCCCAATTCTGCCGGTGTGAAGTTGTCAAAAATCAGTTGGGCATCATAAGTTCCATAATAGTTTCCTACCCCGGCATGGTCCCGCCCGACTATAAAATGAGTGGCGCCGTAATTTTTCCGCACAATGGCGTGGAAAACAGCTTCCCGGGGGCCAGCATATCTCATGGCTGCCGGGAAGGCCGACATAAAGGTCCGCTCGGCAGGATAATATTTGTCCAGGAGAACATTGTAGCACTCCACCCGTACTGCCGCGGGAATATCATCCTCTTTCGTCTCACCGACCAGGGGGTTGAGGAAGAGACCGTCACAGATCTCCAGGGCACACTTTTGCAGGTACTCATGAGCCCGGTGAATGGGGTTGCGCGTCTGAAAAGCCACAACCCGCCGCCAGCCTTTTTCGGTAAAAATCCGGCGGGTTTCTGCCGGGTCCAGGTACATTTCGGGAAACAATTTGGGTTTAACCCTGTTGACCAGGCTGATCTGGCCCCCAACAAGAAGAGGGTCTCTCTGATAAAGGCGCTTCACGCCGGGATGAGCCTCGTCCTTGGTCAAAAATACTTTTTCCGCTTCCAAGTCTTTATTATAACCGAATATCTCTTCAACTTTAATAATGCCTAACAATAAGCCATCTTCTGAGTACAGGGCCGCTTCACCGGCGACCTTCAAATCTTCGGCCTCCTCAGGGGTAACCCCCAGGACAATGGGGAGGCTCCATACGGTCCCGTCAGCCAGCCGCATATGATTAACCACATGCTCATAATCGTCTTTTTTCATAAACCCGGTCAGGGGGCTGTAGGCTCCGTTGGCAATAAGCTCCAGATCTGATACTTCCCAGTTATCCAGCACCAGCCTGGGTAAGCTATCTGCCCTGGCGATGACCTTTTCTTTTTCTGTACCGGTCAAAATCCTGTTTATCAAAACACCTCCGTGAGGTTTTATCGTCATATTTGCATCTCTCCTTTATAGCATTAGTTTTGTTCGAAGCGGCAGATTAACTCTGCGACTTTTCCGTTCTTGTTTTGATAATGAAGGTTTCTGTAGTGCCGTCCGGTTTGGTCAGAAACCAACTAAGAACTCCTTGTTCGGATTTTGCTTTTAAAGTTGCCCCCCGGCCTCCTATCTGCACTGGCAGGTACATTTCCAGCGCCTGTCTGGGACATTCCTTGATGCAGGCGGCACAATCCCAGCAATCGCGGGGGTCCCGGACAGCACACCTGTTGGCACTGTCCTTAAAAAGCAGGTCACCCGGACAAACCCTTACACACCTGGGTTCAGTTGCGTTACCGCAGCCATTGCAAAGATTTTTATCAACTTTAACGGGCATGTTCTGTCACCACCCCTTCCGCAGGGCGTTCGATAATTGTAATACTGTTGTTTTCATGATTAAACCGGGAATTTACAAAGATAAACCAACGTTCATCATTTCGCCGCGGATAATCGACCCTTTCCTGATAGGAAGGCCATCTGGTCTCTTTTCTGTATAACAGGTGTTCCACCAAAACCCGGGCCACCAATACCCGGTCCGTTACCTCGTGGGCTTTTACCAGTTCAAACATATTACGGGCTTTAATTTTGTTGTTTACTTCCTCCTGCAGTACAAGCAGCAGCTCCCGGGCCTTTAACAGCTTTGCTTCACAGAGTTCGTAATTAGCCGAAATTCCACCGGCATAATCATCCATAATTTTCTGCAGCCGTTCCTCGTATTCGTCGGGAGCCGGTCCCCTGTCCCTGAACAGCGGTGTGAAAACCCGGGTCAGCTCAGCCTCCGTTTCTTCCGGACTGATTTCGGCTGTATGTTTATCCTTTATGTATTGCAAAGCTGCCAAACCGGCTATTTCCCCTTCGGCAAAACACCCGGTGACATACTTTTTGGGCGCGCCCCCTACCACATCGCCGGCCGCAAACAGGCCCGTCACGGTAGAACGCCTGAAGATGTCCACCCAGTAGCCTGCCTGCCCATGCCCACCTACAATATAGGGCTCCGAACCACAAATCTCCAGCGGCCGGTGATTCGGCTCCACACCCTCATCAGCCCATTTAAGGAGTATGCCGGGCGACATATTCAGGTAAGCTTCTTTCAGGCGAATGTTAACCTGGTCAGATAAATGGGTAAAATCCAGGTAACAGGGACCGCGCCCTGCCTTGTTCTCTGCCACGGTGGCGTACAGGCGCATGGGGGTGGAGCGGTTTTCATACCGGTCCAGGTATTCCTCCCCCAGAGCGTTGACCTGTCGGGCTCTGACCCCCTGAGCTACTGTACCCGTAGGGGACATGACGTCTTTTACTCTCAGGGCGATAAATCTCATTTCAAATGTGGTCATTTCCGCCCCCGCCCGGAGCCCCATCGCAAACCCGGTCCCCACATTAAAAGGGCAGTACCACATTTTATGCCTGGCGGCGCCCTCATTATTAGGTTTATATATGCCTGCGGCCCCTCCGGTAGCACAGATCACTGCTTTGGCAGAAATAACATAAAACTTTTTCTCCCGTGCGGAAAAGGCGTAAACTCCAACAATGCGGCCCTCACTCATTATGTAGTTGGTGGCCACGGTGCGGTTCAGTACCCGCGCCCCCGACTTTTTGACGGCATCAGCAATTACCGGTTTAATACTTTCACCGATTATTTCGACACTTCGCTTACCCCGCTCAAGATATGAACCGTCTTCGTTCTTCTTAAAGGGAAGTCCCCAGGATTCCAGTTTTTCTGTCACCTTATTCAACCGTTGACCGATGGAAAGTACCAGGTCATCCCGCACTAATCCGGCCGATTCTTTCTTCACGTACTCAAGATAACTTTCAGGTGACTGACCGGGGTTCAGATAAGCGTTAATGGCATTTACTCCGGCGGCCAGGCAACCGCTTCTTTTTATATGGGCCTTTTCGATGATCAGCACCTCGGTTTGGGGGCTGTTCTCTTTAATGGTAACAGCCGCAAAACAGCCGGCCGTCCCGCCGCCGACAATGGCTACATCGGTGGTCAGTCTGACGACCTCCACGCCGTTATCCCCTGTTGCCAAATAGTCTTCATTCATTCTATATCACCCTTCTGTTTGATAACCCCCTGCGCAACCAGGAAGTTTATAACCTTATTCGTCGATTCTTCCAGGGTTTCTGTAGCAGTTTCCAGAACCAGTTCCGGCGTCAACGGTTCCTCGTAGGGAGCGGAAATACCGGTAAACTCCTGTATTTCACCGGCCCTGGCTTTTTTATACAGCCCTTTGACATCCCTTTTTTCGCATTCCTCAACAGAACACTTGACGTATATTTCAAAAAATTCTCCCTTCGGCAACAAGGCCCTGGCATTGTCCCGATCGGCCCGGTAAGGAGAAATGAACGCGGTGATGGTTATTACCCCCGCATCGGCAAAAAGTTTGGCCACTTCACCGATGCGGCGAATATTCTCTTTCCTGTCTTCGGGTGAGAAACCCAAGTTCTTGTTTAAGCCAAACCGTATGTTATCTCCGTCCAGAACATAAGCCAGGTGTCCTGCTTCATAAAGCCTTCTTTCAACTTCTCTGGCTACCGTCGATTTCCCGGAACCTGAAAGACCTGTAAACCAAAGGACAACCCCTTTCTGGTTTAACAGTTTTTCGCGGTCGTTTTTGGTGACGTTTCCGCCGTGCCAAACAATGTTGGTCGCTTTCTGAACAGTCATTTCCATTCCTCCTTTGATAGTGGCCAGAGGTCATTAACCGGTGGTAGGCGGCCGATGACCGGTTCAAATGAGTACGCCGGCTTTTTAACTATTTTATGCTGTGTTAAGCCCGGTCCAGACCCCAGCGGTACCGGATAGACGACTCCAAACGGCCAAAAATCAATTTATCTATAACCAGACCCAAAACTATGATGATAATCATAACACTGACAACCTGGTTCATGTCAGCCAAATCACGGCCCACAGTCAAGGCGTAACCCAGGCCGTCTTTTGGCGACAGCATTTCTCCGGCCATTAGGGCCCGCCAGGCAAAGGACCAGCCTTGCTTCATTCCTGATATAATACTGGGTAACGCCGCCGGAATAACTACGGTTGTATAAGCCTTTAATCCCTTTGCCCCCATGGTTTTGGCCACTCTCATATAAAGCGGTGGAACATTCTTAATCCCCGATACTGCAGCCATACTGATAGAAAAAATTGAACCAATGGCAATCACAAAAATAATGGAATCCTCACCTATACCGAACCATAATATAGCCAAGGGGAGCCAACAAATACTGGGCAGTGTCTGCAAACCCAAGAGCAGGGGACTTAAGTTTTCATCCAGGTACCGAACCCTTACCACAGTGAGCCCTAGAGTAAGACCAATAACCAGTGATATGAAGTAACCGGTAATCACCCTTTTTAAACTGACTGCTATGGCAATTAGAAAACTGGTATCACGAAAACCCGCCCAGAGGTTACTCATCACCCCGACAGGGGAAGGAAACGAAAATTCCGGCCATAACCCGCTTCTAAATACCATTTCCCAAATCACTATAAGGATTAGGTAGAAAAGAATTTTTTTCAAGAGACCAATCACTGTCAAATTCTGCTTTGGCAACCTTTTCCACCTCCTCCTTGAGGTCGGCCATTATTTCACTGACGACAAAGGCGACGTCAACATTGTCGATATCTCTGGGGCGGGCCAATCGAACGTTAAATACCCTTTTAATTCGCCCCGGGTTCGCTGCCATCACAATAACCCTGTCGGCCAACAATACTGCTTCCTCAACGTTATGGGTAACAAAAAGTATGGTCTTCCGGGTTTGCCACCATATCTGCTGCAGTTCCCGGTGCAGTATATTGCGCGTTTGGCTGTCTAAAGCGGCAAAAGGTTCATCCATCAGCAGGACATCGGAATCCATCGCCAGGGCCCTGGCCAGCGCCACTCTCTGCCGCATGCCACCGGACAATTCATGAGGGTAACAATTGATAAAACGGGTTAGGTGTACCATCTTTAAAAAATGCAAGGCTTTCTCACGGCGCCGTTCCTTTGATAAACCGGCTATTTTCATGCCGTATTCAACATTTTCAATAACCTTTAACCACGGAAACAAAGCTGCTTCCTGAAACATTACTACCCGGTCCGGACCGGCTTCCGTGACTTTTTTGCCGTTTTTGGTTATCTGACCGCTTGTGGGTTCCTCCAGTCCGGCAATGATGTTCAAAAGGGTCGACTTACCGCAGCCTGACGGCCCAACCAGGGAAATAAACTCCCCGTCAGCTATTTCTATGTTTATATCCTGCAACGTATGGGTATGACCATTTTTAGTAGCAAAGCTTTTACTTACACCTTCAACTCGCAGCATATTAACACATCCTTATCCGTTTCCCCGTTTTTATCACCGCAATTCCGTCAGTTTCTTTTCCGCTAATATCTTGTTGATTAAGCTCAAATCAAAAAGGTTGGAAATATCGGGGGTTTCTTTAAGGTATTTGTTTTCTACGGAAATTCTGACAAACTCGTTTACAGATTCTATCTCCGGATTATATGTAACGGTAATCCGTCTAAAGGCGTTATTTAAAACATCCGGCGGCAAACTTTTTCCGGTCAGTTTTTTAATTTGGCTGTTAATCACTACCTGGCTGGCCTTAGGGTCTTTGCCTATCCGTTCAGTGATTTCCACATGGGCTTTCAGCCACTTTTCAACTAAATCAGGGTGTTCCTTTAAAAACTTACTGCTAGCAATTACCACTGCCGTAGAGTATTTGCCATTCCGCCATACTTCTTTGGCATCCAGCACTACCCGGGCGCCTGTTTCTTTGACTATCCTGGAACCCCAGGGTTCCGGAACCAAAGCTGCATCCACTTCCCCTTTACTGATCAAAGTCAATATATCGGGGTTTTCGGCCGGAATTACCGTAACCGTGCCGCCTTTGGAGGCATCTTTTAAATTTGCCTGGCTGAGAAGGTTACGTAAAGAAATGTCCTGGGTATTGCCCAGTTGGGGAACTGCCACCCGCTTACCATCCAGATCCTTCACTTTCTCTATATCCGCTCCTTTTCTGGCAATAAGAACGGCACCTGCATCAGCAGCCCCGGAAATAATTCTGAGTCCTCCCTTAGATTTAACAAAACCATTAATGGCTGGAACCGGTCCTATGTAACCCAGGTCAATCTCACCTGCCAGGAGGGCCTCGATTTCAGTGGGCCCGGCATTAAAGATATGTTCCTGGATCGTAACTTCAGAACCCATCGCTTTTTGGAAAGTCCCGTCCCCAAATCCTGCCAGGGCCTGCGCATGGGTCAGATTAGGAAAATAACCTACTCTGATCACCTGTTTCCCATCCTGGCTCTTCTCGGTTTTATCACCGCTACAGCCGGCAAGCGCCACTATAGCCAAAACACTTAAAATTAGTACACCCTGCTTTAATTTCCTTCTATTTAACATTTTTATAAGATCCCCCTTTATTTTAACTCCTAGTTCTCCTATCGGAATTAATGTTTTTAGTTGTTTTTAATATTAACAATATTTATGGGTATTGTCAATTACAAATTCATTACAATGTAGATGACAAAGCCGCATTACAGAATTAAGGGGAGGTTAAATGATTCCTCCGCCACGGGCGAAATCAAAAAATGGAGGGCATATTATTCTTCCGCTCACGGACGAAATCTCCTCCGGCAGCCGCTCCCACTGCGTGGGTCGCGGGCCGGAGGACGATTTAAGTCCCCGCTCCGAATAATATGCCCCCCTGACACCAGAAGAACAATAGGACGATTTTAGCCCCGCTCCGGAAAACATTTAACCTCCCCGAATTTTTCAGAATAACCTTGTCAACAGCCTGAGGGCTGCCCATAACGGCAGCCCTCAAGCCACAGTTGTTTACCTCTGAACCCTGCCTGAACCATCGCCGGACATGAGGTTTTTTACTTCTTCAACAGTAACGTGATTAAAATCGCCCAAAATCGTGTGCTTCAGACATGAAGCAGCAGCAGCAAAATTAACGGCATCTTCTGGTGTATAGTCGTTTAGCAACGCGTAGAGCAGTCCGCCCACAAAAGAATCGCCACCGCCAACTCGGTCCACAATTCTGATGTTGTATTTCCTGGAGAAATAATAGTCTTTTCCGTCATAGAGCATACCAGACCAGCCGTTATCAGAAGCAGAGTAGCTTTCCCGCAGGGTGATAGCCACATATTTAAAACCGAACTTCTCCGCCAGTTTCCGCGCTACATCTTTATATCCTTCCCTGCTCAATTCACCGGAAGTAATATCAGTATTGTCCGCTTTGATGCCAAAAACTTTTTCCGCATCCTCTTCGTTACCTATTGCCACGTCGACGTACTGCATCAATTCGGTCATCACCTGGCGGGCTTTTTCCGTTGACCATAGTTTTTTCCTATAATTCAGGTCACAGCTTACAGTCAGGCCCATTTCCTTGGCAACTCTGGCTGCTGCCAGGGTAAGTCTGGCAGCAGAATCACTCAGGGCAGGCGTTATCCCGGTAAAGTGGAACCATGCAGCACCGGAAAAAATCTGTTGCCAGTCAAAGTCTCCTTCTACAGCCGTAGCAATAGCTGAATTGGCCCGGTCGTAAACTACTTTGGAGGGACGCTGGGAAGCGCCGGTCTCAAGGAAGTAGATACCCAACCTTTCGCCGCCCCTGGCAATATAGTCCGTTTTAACCCCAAACCTCCGGAGGTGGTTAATAGCGCTCTGGCCTATTGGATTATCAGGTACCTTGGTCACAAAGTAAGCATCTTCGCCAAAGTTGGCCAGGGATACCGCCACATTGGACTCCCCGCCTCCGTATGTAACATCAAAGCTCTCCGCCTGTACAAATCTCTGATATCCGGGTGTGGACAACCGCAACATGATTTCCCCGAATGTTACTACCTTCTTACTCATCGTCATTCCCCCTGCCTGCTTAGAGTGTAACTTTCAGTATAAAGTTTTTACAAGCGGCAGTTGTTAACCGGCCTTCCTCGCCGCTTTAACCGCTTCCACAAAGAGACTGGCGGTCCTGGTCACTTCATCGTAATCTCCCCGCCTGGCTCCTGCCGTTAGGTCCGATCCCACACCGACAGCAATGGCGCCAGCCTTAATCCATTCACCCACATTCTGCAGGCTCACCCCACCCGTAGGCATTAGCGAGGCCTGGGGCAGCGGGCCTTTGATATCTTTAATTATCCGGGGTCCATATACGTCACCGGGAAAAACCTTGATTATATCGGCTCCGGCCTCCATAGCGGTAATGGTTTCGGTTACAGTCATGCAGCCAGGCATGTAAGGTACCTGGTAACGGTTGCATAATTTGGCTGTTTCCAGATTAAAAGACGGACTGACAACAAACTCAGCGCCCGCCAGTATGGCAATCCGGGCAGTCTCAGCATCCAAAACCGTTCCCGCTCCCACCAGCAATTCTTCCCTGGAAAATTTCTTCCGGAGAATCCTGATCACTTCGTCGGCGCCTGGCACCGTAAAGGTTATTTCTATCGCATTAACGCCCCCCCTGATACAGGCATCGGAAATCAACTCCGCCTTTTCGGGGCTGTCCGCTCGCACAACTGCTACAATTCCGGTATCAATTATTCTCTGTAAAATTTCCATCTTACGCATTACCTTCATCTCCTACTCCCTGGTATAAGCTGTCTGCAATTTCTTTAAAAGATTGGTATATGATTCCCGTATCAACGGAATAAGCAATGTACTGAACCCCTAAGGCCAGCCATTTCCTGGCCGCGTCAACATCATCCACAAAGGTACCTACGATTTTACCCGCTTCCCGGGCCCGGTCAATAATTTCCCGCATCCTGGCAACCACCAGGGGGTGGTCAACCTGACCGGGCAAACCCAGGGACTGGGATAAGTCGTAGGGGCCGATAAATATGACATCAATGCCCTCAACCTGGAGAATATCCTGGATGTTTTCCATCCCTTCTTCCCCTTCGATGTGAATAATGGTCCGGGTGTTTTGGTTGGCCAGAGTAAAATAGGCCTGCCGGTCCACCGAAGAATAGCCTGCAGCGCGTACATACCTGCAAACGCCCCGTTCACCCAGGGGAGCAAACTTGGCGGCCTGCACAACCTTCTCGGCATCGGTTCGGGTACTTACCTGGGGTACCTGTACCGCATCTGCCCCGATATCCAGTGCCCTGGATATCAACGCAGGGTTGTTTTCTGAAACCCTAATAACAGCCGAGAGACCCGATAATTTGGCCGCCCTGACCATCTCTTCAGCCACCAGCATATCTAACGGTCCGTGCTCACAATCAATGATTACAAAATCAAAACCTGCGATGCCAATAATCTCTACAAGGGCAGGGTTCGGTAATTTTAAGAAGGGACCGAAAGCGACCTGTTTTTTTTCAAACATCCTGTTCAGCGTCATAGGCATACATCTCCGCTAAGTTTTTAGTGAGTCCAACTGGATTGTCCTTTAGTTCCGTCCCCAATTAATAATCTTTTCCCCAAAACTAGACAAGAGCTTTTTCAGTGGAGTTTGAAAAATAATAGGCTTTTAACATATCCATATTTACAGTCACCTTATCTCCGTGTTTGATTTGCACCGTCGGTAGGAGTTTAGCCGTTATCTGGATTCCATCAGCGATCTCCAGATAAGCCAGTTGGTCGGAACCATGAAGTTCCACAATATCTACCCCGGCATCCAGCCGACCGTTATCGGCACCAAAAGCTTCCCCACCTACGAGTACCGCATCGGGCCGGATTCCTAAGGTTACAGATTTTTCACCGGCTGAAACCAGGGCATTCCGGTGGGCGCCCGAAACGGGCAACCTAAAACCGGCGCCTACAAACCAAAGTTGCCCGTTTTCTTCAGAAAGGGTGCCGTCCAAAAAGTTCATCGGAGGAGAGCCTATAAAGCCGGCGACAAACTTATTAGCCGGATTCTTATAAATGTTCAACGGTGTATCTGCCTGCTGGATAACCCCGTCTTTCATGACCACAATCCGGTCTGCCATGGTCATTGCTTCAATCTGGTCATGAGTAACATAGATAATGGTTCTCTTCAACCGCTGGTGCAGGCGGGTAATTTCAACCCTCATTTGCACACGCAGTTTTGCGTCCAGGTTACTCAGGGGTTCATCCATAAGGAAAACCTGGGGTTCACGCATGATGGCCCGTCCCAGGGCAACCCTTTGCCGCTGACCCCCGGACAATTCACCCGGTTTACGTTTAAGCAGGTGTTCGATGCCTAAAATCTGAGCAACCTGCAGTACCTTACCGGCAATTTCACTTTTCTTCTTGCCTTTAATCCGCAGTGAAAAGGTCATGTTGTCTTCAATGGTCATATGGGGATAAAGGGCGTAATTCTGAAACACCATGGCTATATCCCGGTCTTTGGGCGGCAAATCGTTAACAATTCTGTCCCCGATTTTAATGGTCCCCGAGGTGATTTCCTCCAGCCCCGCAATCATCCTTAAAAGCGTGGTCTTTCCGCAACCGGACGGACCGACAAGAGCAACAAATTCCTGGTCCGCGAAATGTAAGTTGACATTGTTGACCGCAACAACATCGCCGTACTGTTTGACTACGTTCTCTAAAGTAACTGAAGCCATTAGTTTTTCATCTCCCCTCCATTCGTTTTACCTAGACCTTGACTGTGAATTCTGCGACAGCGTCTTGATCCAGTTCAATTCCGAACCCGGCGCCTTCCGGCAAGATCAGGCAACCACTTTTATATTCCAAAGGTTTTTTAAGAATATCCCGCTTCAGCAGAAGCGGCCCTACCAATTCAGAAGTCAACGACAAAGCTGCATTGGCAGCAACAAAGTGAGCGCTGGCGACGGTTCCCGGGCCAAGTTCCAGCATACTGCCGGCGAACGGAAACTGCCCTGCGGCCTCGGCAATGGCTGCAATCTTCCTGGCTGCAACAATTCCCCCGACTCTGGAAACCTTTATGTTAACCATGTCTGCCGCATCAGCCCTGGCGATTTCCATAGTATCATAAGGTGTTAAAATACACTCATCGGCAACAACAGGTATGGGGCTGTGCTCCCGGACAAACCTGAGACCGTTAATATTCCAGGCCGGCACAGGCTGTTCCACATGGTTAGGTATGAATTTGGCAAACTCTGTAATGCGCCGCAGGGCTTCTTTTGGTTCCCAGGCCTCGTTGCCGTCTAATCTTAACGAGGTATCATAGCCAATGGCATCACGCAGTGCTTCTACATTTTCCAGGTCTTTCCGGGCATCGGTGCCAACTTTAAGTTTAAAGGTACGGTAGCCTTCGGCCAGTTTTTCCTTGGCCTCCCGGTTCACCTGCACAGGGTCCTTGGCGCTCAATACCCAGCAAACTTGCACTTCTCTCGCTTTGCCCCCCAGCAGGTCATATACCGGCATATCGTATATCTTACCAACCAGGTCATGCAGGGCAAAATCCACGGCGCACTTGGCATACCTTTCACCCTTTACCGCGGCGGCCAGGTTTTCCATAATTTGGGTAATATTCCGGGGGTCCCGGCCTATAAGCAGCGGTTTAAAGTATTTGTTGATTACAAAGACTACTCCGGCCTGGCTGCCTTCATCATAAATCGGAATACAGGATGCTTCCCCCAGCCCTATTCGTCCCTGGTCATCTTCAATTTCAATGATAACAAAATCAGCAGTGCTTCTTGTGCCATAGGCCGCTTTAAATTCATGTAGGAGCGGTACGCTTACGGCAGTAGCCCGAACATCAACAATTTTCATTTTCCAGGTCTCCTTTTTGCATCATTGTGATTAATCTGGCCAGTTCCGCAACAACGGCCTTAAAAACAGCTTCGCCGAAATCAGGCGTGGCTTTGGTCGGATCACCCACATGCCCGTACTCCGACAATTGTCTGTACGGCTTATACATAGCCACCCTGTTAGAAGCGAACATCTCCGGGCTCCAGTATTCATTTCCCTTGACCACGTTAGCCCGTAGCAGGTCCTTTCTCACATCTTCCGGCGCTATGTGCATCTTTAAAGAAGTTTCCAGTTCGCACCCATGGCTGATGCCGCCAAATTCGGATTTTCGCAACCTGGCCACCAGGTCCGCAACCAGGTGCCAATAGGTGACCAGCACCGGTTCCACTTCGCAATGGGCGCCTACTTCATCTATGGCATAGCGCAGAGCAGCCATGTTGCCACCATGGCCGTTGACGACCAAAAACTTCTTCACTCCGTGGCGGGCCAGGCTTTTAAGAATATCGAACACCAGGGCCGTTAATGTTGATTGCCTCAGGGTAATAGTGCCGCTAAAGCTCATATGGTGTTCGGAAATACCAAGCCAGAGGGGAGGAAGCAGGGCGCAGGGAATCCCGGTACTACAGGCCTTGCCCACCGCTTCTTTGGTAATCTCTAGGACTATATCAGTATCGGTATTCAGCGTCAAATGAGGTCCGTGCTGTTCATAAGCCCCTACGGGCAGGACAACCACCGGATCCTCTTTGATCAAATTTGCCAGTTCGTTACTTGTATAAGAACCCCAGTATATTTTGTTTTCCATACCGCATTCGCCTCGATTCCAATATTTCTCTGCAATTACTCGATCTCAAAAATGACTTCAATTTCAACCGGGGTATTAAAGGGCAGTACATTAGTACCGAGAGCCGAACGGGCATGCCGCCCGCTGTCGCCAAAGATTTCGGCAAAAAAGTCGGAAGCCCCGTTGATCACTTTGGGTTGCTCGAAAAAGTTCAGATCGCTGGCCACAAAACCCAAAAGTTTGACAACCCTTTTAACCCGGTCCAAACTGCCCAGTTCCTGCTTGACGATAGCCAGGGTATTAATGGCCGCAATCCGTGCTGCCTCGTAACCCTGCTCCAGGGTCAGTTCCTTGCCTACCTTGCCTGTATATTTCATTTCACCGTCCACCACACAGGCCTGGCCGGAAACATACAACAGGTTTCCGGTCCTTACAGCCGGGACGTAATTAGCCACCGGCACCGGCGCCGCAGGTAAAACAATGCCCAGTTCTTGCAAGCGCTGTTCTGCACTCATTGACTTCAACTCCTTTTAACAAAATAAAGCATAAAATCTATTTAACTGCCCCCATAGTGAGCCCGCGTACCAGGTACCGGCGCATAACTATAGCAAAGATAATGGGAATCAGACTACCTATAGTGGAAGCGGCAGCCAATTCACCCCAAAGGATCCGTTTGGACCCGAAGAAGGAAGTTAAGTGTACAGTAAATGGCTTGGCTATACTCTGCGTAAGTATGGAGGCAAAGAAAAATTCATTCCAGGTAAAAATAAACATCAATACGCCTGTGGCTATCAAACCACCTGCCGTCAAAGGCACTGTAACTTTCCAAAAGGCCTGAAGGCGTGAACAGCCGTCTATCATGGCTGCTTCTTCCACATCCGGGGGTATTTCTTCAAAAAAGCCCCGGGTCAGCCAGATACAAAAAGCCAAATTCATGAAGATATAAATCGCTATTAACCCAACGTAGGTATCGACAAGGCCAAACCGCACCATCAAGAGGTACAAAGGTACCGCAAAAGCCACCGGCGGCGCCATCCTGGTAGTCAGGACCATAAAAAACCAGTTGTCTTTGTTCTTGATCTTGAACCTGGCAAAGGCGTAACCGGCCAGGCTGCCGACAGGCAGCGTTATAAGTACTGTTATCAGACTGATAATTACGCTGTTCCAAAGATACTTGGGGAACATATCGTTAAACAAAACTACTTTATAGTTTTCTAAGCTTGGCACAAAGGTTCCCAATGGCTGGGTGGAAAAAACCTCCAAGGGCGGTTTGAAGGAGGTGGTCACCAGCCAGTATAGCGGGAACAGAGCGATTACTGTGTAAAGCAATAATACGGCATATTTGACAATATTGGCTATTATCTTGTTATTTTTCATGCTTTCACCTGCTTACTTTTAAAAGCGCCAGTATACTTCACAAGTATCATGGCCAAGAATGTAGTAAAGTACAGCGCAAAAATACCCAACGCCGAAGCATAGCCTATGTCAAACCACTGGAAACCAACGGTGGCCAGGTAAGTATTTAACGTTTCGGAAGCATTTCCGGGCCCCCCGGCGGTCATCAGTTGAATGGTCTCATAAACCTTCAAAGCATCCATGGCTCTGATAATTAAGACTACGACAATGAACCGGTTAAGCAGAGGAAGAGTCATATAACGGAACACCTGCCAGCCGCTGGCCCCGTCTATCAGTGCGGCTTCAAAAGGTTCCCTGGGTAGGGCTTCCAACCCCGACAACAACACCAGGATGACCAACGGCGTCCACTGCCATACATCCACGGCCACTGCCGACCATAAGGCCAGGGACGGGTTCCCCAGGAAGTCGATCTTGTCCAAACCTATCGCTTGCAAGAGCTTGTTAATGATACCCAGGTTATAGTTATACATAAATTTGAAATTTAAGGTTGATATGGTGGGGGCAATAACCATGGGAACCAGAAATACTATCCGAAAAAAGCCCTGAAACCATTTGGTCTTTTGCAGGATCAAGGCTATCATCAAACCCAGGACAAAGGAAATACTTACACTGACAGCAACAAATTCCACAGCCCTGGCTAAAGCCATCCAGAAACGAACATCTTTAACCAAATGCAAGTAGTTACCTAAGCCTATAAAGACTTTGCCTGCTGCTGGGTCAGTTAAGTTATAACGGGTTAAGCTGGTGTACAATGCCTCAATGGTCGGGTAAACACCCAAGGCTGCAAACACTATTAAGGCCGGCAATAGCATGATCCATTTGGTACGCCTGTCTTCCAAGTTTTTATTCACTCCTTTTATAGCCAGTAACCCTTGGTTTATGACAGGGGCGGGTTTTTGCCCCGCCCCTCCCTCTTATAACTTACTTTTAACTTACTTTTTAGCTCCAGCCATTATTTTGTCAATGTCCTGTTGCGCTTTGGTCAGTGCGCTATCTACAGTCTGCTTGCCTGAAATGGCCAGGGAAATTTGTTTTTGGAAGGCTTCGGCAATCTTCTCAAACTCGGGTACATTCGGCCAGTAAGAAGTATCTACTGAACCGATGATCTCGTCAATCTGGGAAGTAAAGAATTCCAAACCCTTGGCCTTTTCCTTGTATTCTTTGCTTTCATAAACCCTGGAATCAGGGAAATCAAACCTGATGCCTTTGTTTACTTCTTTCAGGGAAACCTCAAGACTGTCGCGCCATTGCAGGAACAACCATGCCGCTTCTTTGTTCTTGGAATACTTACTGATAGCCAGGCCTTCGCCATACATCCACTGGGCATACTTATCTGCAGGTCCTTTTATTAAAGCGACACCAATTTTATCCGCTACTGAGGAAACTTCCTTATTGGCGTATACACTGGGGAAACCGCTCATTTCAAAGTTCATGGCGGCCTTGCCCTGGCGGAACATTTCAGACATAACGTCCCAGCCTATCGCAGCCTGATCCGGAGGACCGTATTTTTGAGCCAGTTCAACAAAATCGGTCATGGCTTGTTTCATTTCCGGGGTATTTACAGTCACCTTGCCGTTTTCATCCAGCACCCGGGCGCCATAAGCCCACGCCCAGCCGGCAGATGTTCCGAAGGATGCCAGTGAAGACTCCCCGCGGCCAATGAACGGATATACATCTTTTTCTTTACCAGCCAGCGCCTTGGCTGCCTCTAAAACATCCTTAGTAGTTTTCGGCACCTGCAGGCCGTATTTCTTAAATAAATCAGTTCTGTATATCAGCACACCGCCGGAAGCAGAAACGGGTACCGCATAGAGTTTATTATCACTCCCACGGTATGTATTCAGCAGGCCTTTTGGTATGTAGTCGAGGGAATTCCATTCCTTATCGGCTTTATTCTTGATGTAATCATCCAGCGGTTCCAGGGCTTGAGCCCTTAAGTACTCGGGCATGTACCAAAACTGGGTGGCCACAACGTCGTAAGCTCCGGTTCTGGAGGTAGCGTCAAGGATTAATTTGTTACGTACTGTCGGTTCATCATAGATTTCATATTCAACTTTGATACCGGTAGCTTTTTCAAAATCCCCTACAAACTGTTTAATTGCTTCAGTTTCGTAACCGGTTTTTAATAACACTTTTAAAGTCGTGCCTTCATAGGCTTTGCGGGGGTCTGAACTCTGACTGGAAGTCTTGCCGGTCCCACCGCATCCTGCAACCAGCAGAGCGCCAATCAACATAATAACTAACAATAAACTCTTCTTGCGCATTGACATCCTCCTTTAACTTCTGGCTTACTCTCTCAAAACTTTGACGCAGGATTTAACACTTATGTAACTTCTGACCCACCACCCTCCTTCATCATCAAAGATAGACAAGAAACCCGTTTGGACTGCCCACAAAAACTAAGCGGAAACCATGCTCATCCCTTGCGCGAAGCATTTCCTCCTGCAGACCGGTAATATTCGTTCAACGCTGCATCCAACAGGGAGCTGATAAACAATACTTCCGGGTCTGTCAAGGCACCGGCACGTGCAACGGTCTCTTCAAGTTTTTCACGCAAATCCATAATTTTCTGTAAATTGACTTCAGCGGCTGTTTTCATTACTTTCACCAGCTTTTTTTAAACCGTATTACTAAATTAACCAGTCCAGTCCGAGCTCTTTTAACTTCCCTGGGGAAGGCGCGCCCGTTTCATGGTCCCAACCCATTATTTCATAGTAATTTTTTACGGCCTGCTGTATTTGCTCCGGTTCAACCCTGGACCCTTTGGATTCTCCGGTCGTCAGAGGCTCGGTTAACCGGCGGGGGATAATATCGTCCTGTACTCCAAACCCCTCACGGAGGTTAAAAATCCGGGTCATGACGATTCCACGTTCTCCCGCTTTCATCAGTTCATACAAACTGGTATCCCACCCGGTGGCACACTTTACTAAATCGCATAAACCGGTCAGCGGCAGGACATGTCCGGGCGCCGGAACAAAAATACAAATATCCAGCATGTTATACAGTCCCCAGACAATTTGATTCAGAACAAATAACCTTACTTTGTCAATACCCAGGTCCATGGTGGGCACAGGTTCTATCACGCCCAAAGGTTCGAAGGACTTCAGGAAAGGACCCTTCTGTGAAAATTGGAAATCGTGTTCCATCTGGATATGATCTCCTCCGTTATGGGCTACGGCATAACCGATGGCGGCTCCGACCTTGCCTCCCCTGGGGTCCTGCAAAGCCAACTCTTCGCCTTTACCATGGACAGCAAGTGCTTCAGCGCCGTTGCCGATTCTGGCAGCCATTCTTTTCGTGCCTTCCGCCATTATATCGCCAATTCCCCGGCGGTAGGTAATCATTTCTATACATCTTAAAATAGTTTCGGCACTACCGAATTCTACAGGCATGTCCCCCTGCAAATCTTTCGGTAATATTCCTTTTTGTGCACATTCCATGACAAAGGAAATGGTTACTCCGGTCGATATGGTATCCAAGCCATACTCGTCACACATTTCCGCGGCTTTTATGACTACTTTCGGGTCAGTAATGCCGCAGTTACTGCCTAATGCCGCAATGGTTTCATACTCGGGACTGTGAACTTCCGACTTCGTGTCCAGCTCCCCGGAGTTCTCCACCCTGGCAATTTTTCGACAGGCAATGGGGCAAGCAAAACAACGGGTTTTTCCTATCATCAATCCCTGTTCTTTCATGTACTCGCCTGTAAGCTTCTCGGCTCCTTCAATGGTGCCCCCCTGGAAATTGTAGGAGGGCAAAGACCCGATAGCATTGTACATGGCGACCCCTCCCGATGTGCCGTATTCATAAAAAAGGCCGCATGTATCAGGTCTGTTAAAGTTTTGCGCTACCCAACGCGAAATCTCTTTAATCTTTTCTGGCTCTTTAGTCTCCGGCCGTTTACCGCCGCTAACGGCTACGGCTTTTAAATTTTTCGAACCCATAACGGCACCCAGGCCGAGACGTCCGAATACGTTATGGCGTCCGGCAGTAATACAAGCATAACGAACCAGGTTTTCACCGCCAGGACCGATGCAGGCAACTTTCACCCTGGGGTCGCCGGTGTCATCAAAAATCCTCTTTTCAGTCTCGCTGGTATTCAATCCCCACAGGTTACCGGCATCCCTTATTTCAACTTGTCCATCCCGCAGGTAAAGGTAAACGGGCTTTTCAGACTTCCCGGTGATGACTACGGCATCGAAACCGGCAAATTTCAGCTCAGGACCCCAGTTCCCGCCGGCCTCTGCTTCCCCAAACCCGCCCGTCAGCGGCGACTTGGCTACTACTGAAGCGCGGGCATTACCGGGAAAGGGAACACCAGTAACAACACTCACCGCAAAAACAAGGATATTTTCCGGCGCCAAGGCATCCGTGCCGGCGGGCAGGTCCTTAAGCAGGTAATAAGCGCCAATGCCCCTACCGCCTAAATACTTGCGGTACCAGCTTTCCGGCTTTTCTTCCATTCTGGTGCTACCGTCTGTAAGGTTTACACAAAGAATTTTACCATTGTATCCATACGGCATATGTAAAACCTCCAGTTGTTTAATTATAAGCGGACCGGCGGCGGCCAATCTCCCACATACCCCATAGCGCGGGAAAAAGCTTCCGCAGTCTGGCTTAACAAACCGGCATACTTGGCCAGTTCCTCTTCCGGGGTATATGTTATCGTTGCCGATATGCTGATACTGGCTATGACCTTGTTGGTAAAATCAAAAACCGGAGCAGCCATACAGTAAATATCATCCTCATGCTCTCCGCGGTCCCAGGCTATACCATTAACACGTATTTCCCGTATCTCATTCATCATATGTTCCCTGTCTACAATCGTCCTGGCAGTAAAGGATTTCATTTTAATCTGCGCCAGTATCTGATCAATTTTTTCGTCAGGAAGATAAGCCAACAACGCCTTGCCTACACCGGTGCAATAAACATGGGCCCGTTTGCCGATTCTTGAGTACATGCGGATTGGTCTACTTGTGTCAATTTTATCCAGGTATACAATCTCTATACCGTCCAATACAGCCAGGTGAACCGTCTCGTTTGAAGTTTTATTTAACTGTTCCAAAAAAGGGCGCCCAATTTTTCTGACATCCATTCCTTCACTTAAGGCATGAGCCATCTCAAAGACTGCATATCCTAATTCGTATTTCCCATTTGAATTCAACCGGACAAAATTATGGTCACGCATTGTTGAAAGCAACCTTGAAGCCGAACTTTTATGTATTCCAAGTTTTTCGGCTGCCTCCTGTACCCGTAAGGGGCTGATAGCCAAAAGTTTTAAAAGGCATAAGGCTCTTGCTACAGTATCGATATACGTCACCCCTTTCCAATTGTTGCTTTATTTGCAACAATATTGCTCTATTTGCAATTCTTAATTTCATGTTAGCAGGAAGTTAACCTGGTGTCAATTACAAATCAATAAATGTAATAAATTATCGATTAAAAGAGAAAGCCGGTTGAACTTCACTTGTCCGGATTAATCCACTATACTTATAAATGAAGTTGTGAAAAGTATTTAAATTAATTGAGGCAGGTGAATGACCATAGGCAAAGTAACCGTATATTTCTGCCCTCCGTTAAACAGTATTACAAAAAAAGAAAAGCTTGACATTCCAGTAGAAGAGAACATCAAGCTTACCGATTTGGAAGAACACCTGATTAAACAGTTTCCCGCTTTGGCAAATCTCTCCATCAAACATATTTACTATGTAATCGGGGATAAATCCGTATCAAACAGAGAATTCCTTATCAATGCCGGCGAAAAGGTTAAATTGCTTTTTCCCATGTACGGCGGATAAGCCGCCGAATAAAAAGGGGTTATCCCAATTAACTTTGGGATAACCCCTTTTTGGAAAATGTTAAAACACCGGGACTACCGCACCCTGGTATTTATCTTCAATAAATTTCTTGACTTCCGGTGAAGTCAGGACCTGGTCGAGGATTTTAATGGCTTCTTTGTTTTCGTCACCCTTGCGGATGGCGATGATATTGGCATATGTCTGGGCAGCCTCGGAGTTTTTATCTTCGGAAAGCAGGGCATCCTTGCCTGCTGTCAATCCTGCCTCGACAGCATAATTTCCGTTGATGACAGCCAGGTCAACATCAGGCAGGGACCTGGGAATCTGCGCAGCTTCCAGTTCCTTAATTTCAATCTTTTTGGGGTTTTCTATAATGTCATTCTTGGTAGCCTTCAGGCCAGCGCCCGGTTTAATCTTTAACAGCCCTGCCTTTTCCAGCAGCAGTAAAGCACGGGCCTCGTTAGTAACGTCATTGGGCACCGCAATTTGCGCGCCCTCTTTCACTTGGTCCAGGGATTTAACTTTGCCCGGATAGATTCCCATGGGCTCAAAGTGAACCTTGGTGGTATAAGTCAGGTCCAGGTTATTTTCCTTACTGAATTCCTCCAGGTAAGGAATGTGCTGGAAATAATTGGCATCCAGTTCCCCGCTGGCTAAGGCCTTGTTGGGCAGAACATAATCAGTAAATTCAACAATTTCCAGGTCTACGCCTTTCTCTTTAAGCAGCGGCTTGGCAAACTCGAGAATTTCTTTATGCGGTACCGGAGTAGCTCCTATCTTAAGCGTTAAAGCGCCCTTTTCGCCGGATTGCCCGGTTTCTTTAGCCCCACTGCAGCCAACGGCAATAACGGCCACTAACAAAACCGCTGCCAGCAACAATAAAATTTTTGCCCTTCTCATTTTTTCCCTCCTATTTCACTTTTTTGTTTAATTTACGGGAAGCATAGTTCCCCAAACTTTGAATCAATTGTACCATTACCAGCAGCAAGAAAACGGTATATATCATAATATCGGTTTTATAGCGGTAGTATCCGTACCGGACGGCAATATCACCCAAACCGCCGCCACCGATAAACCCGGCCATGGCCGAATACCCAATCAGGGTGATAAAAGTTATGGTCGCGCCTAAAACCAACGAAGGTATTACTTCGGGAATAAGTACCTTGTAAATAATCTGCCACGGAGAAGCCCCCATGGCCAAAGCCGCTTCCACTATCCCACGGTCCACTTCCTTCAGGGAAGTTTCCACCATGCGGCCGACAAAGGGAATGGCGCCTATTACCAGGGGAACTATGGCCGCCGTTGTCCCTATGGTGGTGCCGGTAATCGCCCTGGTGATGGGAATGACGGCAACCATCAGAATAATAAAAGGTACTGACCTGGCGGCATTAACAACAGCGCTTAAAACCTGATTGACAGGCCTGTTTTCCAGAATATGCCCCTCTTCGGTAGTAACCAGGGCAATACCCAGGGGCAGCCCTACCAGGTAGGACAGAATCAGGGATACCGTTGTCATGTACAATGTTTCCAGAGTTCCGTTATATATAAGCTGCCAAGTTTCAGCCGGCATGGTCCAGGACCTCCACATACAGTTTTTTGTCCTTCAGGTACTGAATGGCCTGCAGTATATCGGCCTGTTCCCCCGCCAGATCCAGTGTTAAAATGCCAAGCGGCGCACCCTTGATATAATCAATGTTCCCCGCCATGATGTTTACCTGGATGCCACAATGGCGGACCAGTTCCGCCACTACCGGTTCAGCGGCCGGGGCTCCCGTAAAAACTACGCGGACAAGGCGGTGGTAACGGCCCGCCGCCTTGATCTGCCTGTAAAATTCCTGTGGAATTTCTACGTTGTAAAGGCTCTGAATAAAGCCTTTGGTAGTTTCCTTCCGCGGATGGGCAAAAACATCCATAACAGGACCCGATTCAATTATCTGCCCGTTTTCTATGACAGAAACAGTGTCACATATTTCCTTGATGACCTGCATCTCATGGGTAATTACGACAATGGTTAGATTTAACTCCCGGTTTATGTCTTTCAATAAAGACAGAATTGACTGGGTAGTAGATGGGTCGAGAGCTGAGGTGGCTTCGTCGCAGAGCAGGACCTTGGGCTCGTTGGCCAGTGCCCTGGCTATACCGACCCTCTGCTTCTGTCCGCCGCTAAGCTGGGCGGGATAGGCCGCTGCCCTTTCGGAAAGGCCAACCAGTTCCAGGAGGTCGGCCACCCTTTTATTAATCTGGGTTTTGGACATCCCGGCTATCTCCAGGGGAAAAGCCACGTTGTCCCGGACAGTCCGGGAATACAGCAGGTTAAAATGCTGGAATATCATGCCGATTTTTCTTCTGGCATCACGCAGCTCTCTGCCCTGCAGTACCGTTATCTCGCGTCCGTCAACGATAACGGACCCCTCTGTGGGTTTTTCTAGCAGGTTGATGCACCGGACCAGGGTACTCTTCCCGGCTCCGCTATAACCAATAATGCCTGCAATTTCACCCTTCTTTATATGCAAATTGATATTCCGCAAGGCAGCAATCTCACCCGCCGCTGTATGGAACACTTTGCTCAGGCCTTCGATTTTGATCATTGCACTCAATACCTCATCCAAAATTTTGTCCAAAATATATACCCAGTCTATTGTACTACATTTAACGCCTGTTGGAAATCCCCAATTAAATCCTGAATATCTTCTATCCCCACACTGACCCTGATCATATCGTCAGTGACACCTGTAGCCTGCTTCTCTTCTTCGGAGCACTCCGCAAAAAGGGAGGCGTAAATCGTTGAGGCCGGGTGGACCACCAGTGTCCGTAAATC
This sequence comes from Thermincola sp. GK-1, assembly GCF_059412445.1. Lineage (NCBI taxonomy): Bacteria > Bacillati > Bacillota > Clostridia > Eubacteriales > Thermincolaceae > Thermincola > Thermincola sp. GK-1. The sequence goes on along the minus strand of NZ_JBSQAT010000004.1, from coordinate 210,733 downwards.
GCCAATATTCGAAAGGTTATAGGCATATTTCAGGTTGTTAATTACCTTAAAGGCATTTTCCTTCGACCCAACACCAAAGGTCAATATAATACCAAATTTCCCGTCAAATTGGCCTTCAGCTAACCGGCGATAGGGATTACCCACTAGGCCCGGATAGTTAACCCAGGCGACTTTCGGGTGTTCGGCAAGGAATTGGGCTAAAGCCAGGGCATTACTACACATTTTCTCCATCCGCAAGCCCAGTGTGTCAAGTCCTAAATTGTTTAAATAGGCGTTAAAGGGAGCCATGCATACTCCAAAATCCCTGTGGATGCCTTGCCTAAGCTTAGCCAGATAAGCAAAAAATGAGTATTTCTTCTTGTATTCATGTAGCTTTGGAAACTTGGTTTCATCCCAGTTAAACCTGCCCCGGTCAACGATCACACCACCGATGGAGTTGCCGCTCCCGTTAATAAGTTTGGAGGTTGAATGCACGACAATATCGGCGCCGTGTTCAAAGGGTCTGAACAGGTATGGAGTGGTAACAGTATTATCCACTACCAGCGGAATATTATGCCTGTGGGCCAGTTCAGCCAGCTCGCTGATATTTGGAATATCCATTTTGGGATTGCCAATGGTTTCAACAAAAATGAGTCTGGTTTTACCGGTAATCTCTGCGGCAAAACTCTGAACGGAAACCGTTTTGGCAAACCGGGCTCTTATCCCGTAATCGGCGAGGTTCATAAAAAGTGAATATGTACCGGCAAATATTCCTGCCGAAGAAACCAGTTCGTCTCCCTGTTCCAGCAAGTTGAGGACAGCCATGCTGATAGCGGCCATCCCGGACGCGCATGCCACAGCGCCAATGCCCTTTTCCAGAAAAGCTATTCGCTTTTCGAAGGCTTCAATGGTGGGATTGTTTATCCGGGTATACACATAACCCGGCTCGGCGCCGGCAAATATTTTCTCCAGTTCCTCAGCGGTCTTGTGCCGGAAGGAGGTAGATTGAAAAATAGGAACAGTGGTTGCCCCTGTCCCCTCGTCAGGTTGATAATTTCCATGCAACAGCCTTGTATTAAATTCCATCAGTTATCTCTCCCCTGCTCCATCTACTGTTCAAATTACCTGCATCGGTATTTCCCGGTAATCCCCATTCTCAATGTGGAAGGCCTTCAGTACAGGAGGGTTGGTCATCAGTGACAGGATCATATAGACCGCTGCCGGGTCAAAGGCCAGCCTGATGTCTTCCCTTGAAGGCCTGGAAGGTGTGGCAGGGTGGCTGTGGTAGTTGCCCAACACCTTAAGGCCCCTTTCCCGCACAGATTTATAGACCTCCAGTTGTTCTTTCGGGTCCAGGGAAAAATGCTCGGGGCTGTGGTCGATATTGGTCATAGGGTATATATCCACTATTTCAATTATCCCTTCAGCAGCCTTCCCCGCCAGGATACCACAACATTCATTGGGCAGCTCCTCATTTGCCTGCCTGATCATCTGTTCCACCAATGTTTCCGGAATCTTGATCATATTGGCCTCCTGCTTCTGTTAAGGAATGTATATCATTAATTTTAACCATAATATACATATTTGTCTATAGGAATTTATGGGTTTAAATTGCCTCAACCGGCCCGTATCCTAACCCGTAGTATATGGCCATTGATACAGCAATAGCTAAAAGTACTAAACTTAACTGCACCCAAAATAGGTCTAAAGCGGAAGTTTGCAGGGTAAGGCCCCGGTCTTTAACAGAAAGCTGCTTGTTCCCGCTTCTGCCCAGCCAGAAGTAAACGACTGCAGCGGCCATTATGAACACCAGGCTGGCCAGGTGGGCCACACTGATAACTCCTCCCACTGTGGGATTATACCTGAAGAATTCCACAATGCCCCTGGCCGCGGCATATAGCGCTATATAAATCAAAAATAACTGACCGTCAAACCTGGTTCTCTGCCTGAATCTCCACAGCAAAAAGAAAATAAAATAATCCAGTACAAACTCATACAATTGAGTAGGGTGCAGTACTTGGCCCTTTACGTTAACTCCCCAGAACCAGGGTTTGGACATGGGGACGCCAAATACATCGCATCCCACCCTGCCAATAGCTGTACCCAGCGCTATAGCGGGGGCTACTGTATCGGCTAAGACCCAAAAATTCAACTTATGCTTACGGATAAACCAGGCGCCGAATATGAAGCCGCCCAATAGGCCTCCGTGAATGGACAGACCGCCATGCTGGAGCATAATTATTTCAGCGGGATTCTGGATATAGTAATCCAGGTTATAAACCAGGATGTAAAAAATTCTCGCCCCCAAAATGCCAGAAATAACCAGACCCATGGCCAGGTTATACAGCATTTCCGTATCAATCCCTTTTCTTTTTGCTTCTCGGAGCGCAAAATAAAGGCCTACCAATACTCCCACGGCAATCATAAACCCGAAAGAGTAAACCTGGAAGGAGCCTATTTGAAACAGTACGGGTTTCATATCTCTACCCCCAACTTACTTGACCTTATCCATAACTTCCTTTACTAGGGCTTCCCGGTTACCTTCACCCTGGATAGCCACCCAGTAATTAATTTTGCCTTCCTGCCAGTAAAAGTGTTCCTGCCCCATGCCGTTAACCTTGATGACTTCCCGTCCGGCCAAAGTAACAGGCTCCCGACCGGTAAAGACCTGGCTGGCCGGTACTTTTTGGTCCATCTCCCTGAACAGTTGAGCCGCCTCTTCCACCGAAGAAGACACCGATAACCACAGGGTTATCCGGGTATTTGGTTTACCATAAACCAGGATATAAGCGTTTACAACATTTATACTGGTGCGGTGCATTTTGCTTATAGCATCTATAGCAGTAGGACCTGACTGTTCCTGCATCTTTTTGGCGCCAAGCAGCTCATCGGGGATTCTTAGAACCCCCTGGCCCGAAAGGTCCCGGTCACCCTCACTCTGGTTGTACCCCGCCGGCCTGCCCTGGTCATATCCGGGCTGTCCACCCTGGTTTTCAACGGGGGCAAGGAACAGGGTCCAAACCAAAAAGCCGATGGCTGTCAGGATAACAGCAATTATTATGAGGTAAAGATTTTTCCTATGCATATTTTCCTCCTAACCCATAACATCTTCGGTAAAGAACCTGGGCTGCCAATCTTTAATCACGGACTCAGGCAGTACGATTTTATCACCCTCAACAGTATACTTCAATTCCTCGGGCGGGTATTTCACACAGCCGCCGGCCTCACCAAACAGGTCCGTATTCCTCCATCTTGTTCCACAGGCTACGCATACCAAACTATCGTCTTGAAAATAAAATTCGGTGCCGTAACAGGGTTCGCAAATACTGGATGCAACAACAACTCTCCCGGCGGTCGTCAGGAAGGCCATGATAGGCATTTTCCCTTTAATTTGGCCGTAGAAGACATGTTCAGGATCACTATCCTTATATTCAAACCTGACTATCTTTTTATCTACGACCTCTGACAGGGGAATCATAATCTTTCCATCCTTTTGTTCTGCCTCAATCAAGGACATTTCTACTTTTTTACCTTTATAAGAGGGGGTCTCTTCCACAAAATAGTTACCCCCGTCATCACTTTTATAAGGCCCGCTGTTGGCATACCAAATGCCTCCCACAGCCAAAATAACTGCCATAACGGAGACAATGATGATTTTCTTCCTCTTTTTCCTGCTGGCCTCTATATATTCCTGCATAAACTTCTGTTTTTTATCTTCTCTCATGCCAATCATTCCCTTCCCATTTGGCGCTTGGCCAGGCTTTCCAGCTTACCCACTTCGCCTTCCAGACGGGTCAGTTTTCTTCCTGATGCAAATATGAACACTGATATAAGTAGCCAAATTATCGTATAAGCAACTGTCAAATACGCCATTTCCCCTCAGCTCCTTAAGTGTTTTTCTTATTTTGTACGTTCTGATTGCTAATTTCTTACCTCTGTTTCTTTCCTTCGATTTTTTCCTTTTTTCTACTTCTTGTCTACTCCGGTTTCTTACCTGTAATTTCTTACTTCTTCCTTAAGCCGGTCAAACCTCTCTTCCAGCCTTTCAATCCGGTAAAGCCTCGGCATCAACCATCCGTACAGGGCTGTAAAGGCTGCCAGGCTAACCATCAGCGTAGTAAACATCTTCGGTGAAATTGCCATTCCGGAACTGTTTAAAATTTTAGGGTGAATAGTATTCCACCAGCTTATGGAGAACCAGACGATGGGAACATCGAGAAAACCGATTATTCCAAAAAGGGCGGAAAATCTTTCCCTTTTTTCTTTTTCATCAACGGTAACTCTGACCAATACGTACCCTGCATAGATAAACCATAATATAAGGGTTGTTGTCAGCCTTGGATCCCAGGTCCACCATGCGCCCCAGGCTGATTTACCCCAGATAGGCCCTGTCAGGATAACAATTGTCGTGAAAAGCAGGCCGATTTTTGCTGAGGCGGCTGCCCACCAGTCCCATTTGGAATTACGCGTTTTCAGGTAGACAATGCTGGCGATGAACACTACGAAAAAGGCAAAGAAGGCTATCCAGGCCGATGCCACGTGGAAATAAAAAATCTTCTGTACCGGGCCCATTATCTTCTCATTAGGTACCCAGGCAAAAACAAGGTATATCGCAACTGCCATCAGCACAGTTGCCACTACACCAATTGCCTGTTCAATTTTGGCCAACATTTTTTACACCTCCACCAGGTAATCAAATAACAGCCACGGAACCACTAGGTATATCAGGTCAAAGGCGCCTACCAACTTTAACCATCCCAGCCACTCAGCGGCGGGCTGGCCATTTAACAAGGCCACTGATATTTCCACCGCTCCAATTACCAGTGGTACCAGTAAAGGAAACAGCAACACCGGTAGTAGTAATTCACTGTTCTTGGTATACGAAGTTAAAGCCGCTATAAAGACCCCTATTGAAGCAAAACCTGTAGTGACAAAAATAGCGACGATTGCAAACAGAAGTAGACTGCCTTCGGGTTTATATGAAAAAAGAAGCATTATTAATGGGAAGGTAACGGCTTCAACTGTTAAAAGCAGGACCACAGTTGTCATGGCCTTGCTCAGGAATATCATTCCCGGGCCGACCGCGAGGGTGAGTCCCGCCAGGCAACCGTTTTCTTTTTCAGGGGTAAAAGCCTTGTTCAGGCCTATGGTGCCGGCAAACACAAAGATAACCCAGATTATTCCCGGCACCCACATTTTAACCTCTTTGGCCGGTGGAAGGGCAAAATTAAGGATAAGGGTTGCCAACAGGACGAAAAGCAGTACCCCTCCCACCTGCTCCTTCCGCCGCAATTCACTCCGCAGGTCTTTCCAAATTAAAAGCCTTAACTGTCTGAACATAGAGATTTTTCACTTCCTTGGAGGGCCTCCTGATAAAGTTTCAAGACTTCCTCCGGGCTGTTCGGGCACTCTCCCAAGTAGGCTGGATGCCCCTTTTTCAGTATCAAAAGCCTGTCTACCAGGCCAAAAATATCGTCACAGGAATGGGTTACCAGAACCATAGCTTTACCATCGGCCTTCCACTGTCTTATAAATTCGCAGAGCAGCTTTAATCCGGCCTGGTCCAACCCTGTCTGGGGCTCATCGAGCAAAATTATTTCAGGGTCCTGCAGCAGAAGGCGGGCCATGGCCAGCCTCTGCTGCATGCCCCTTGAATACCTGCCCACTTCTTCGTCCCCATCCCATTCGAGACCCACTTTTTGCAAAACGTCTTCTATTTGGGCAGGGGTTATTTCCCGGCCTGTTATAGAACCATAAAAATACAGGTTTTCCTTGCCGGTAAGTGAACTGTACAGGTAAGTCTGGTGTGAAAGCATACCCATGGCGGGGCGCCCTTCATTTTTAACATCGCTCCCCTGCCATGTGACTCTCCCTTCCGAGGCTTTCATAAGCCCGGACAGTAGCTTAAGAAGGGTAGACTTGCCGGCCCCGTTAGGTCCCATTACAGCCATGATTTCACCCCGGGGAACCTGGAAACTGACAGGTCCCACCAAGTTGCGATGCGCTACATATTTTGCAAGTTCATGGGCTTCCAGCATGCTACCCCTCCTCGGTTATTGTGCATCCAGTTCTTCCTCAACAGCTTTTAACTTAATTTTTACTTCCCTTAAAAGCTCCCAGTAGGCCTTCTTTTTCTTCAGAAGCTCTCCATCGTCAGGATTATTCTCCAACTGTTCCTCTATCTTCACCAGGTTATTCAGCAGTTTTTTATGCCTTGCCTGTAATGAAAGGAACAGCTTGTGCAGTTTTTCTTCGTCTTCCTTCTCCCTGGCCTCTTTTACTCTTTTTCGGATATACAGGCTGGTAGCCACCAGGAAGGCCACAATCAAGACACCCAGGAACACCAGCCATAAATGGGGATTCGTATTGCGGAGCGGTGAATTGTACCAGCGGCTCAGATGCTCCGGGCTGTGAAAATCTATTTTTCCTGTAGGCGAAGTTTTGCTGACAATACCTCTACCTGTTGAGGCCTTTCCGCCCATGATAATCTCAAACTCAAGTCCTATGCCGCTGGGCACATTTTGTCCGCCAAATACCCTGAACTCCTTGGACTCCATATTCTGAACACCCAAGTCCTGCAGTTGCTTAGTTGATATACTGAGTTCATCGGCGGGAGCAAGGGCATAAAGAACCTCGTTGGCATAAACAAGCTGGGTGCTCAATACGGCTTTGCCACCGGTTACAGGAAGCTTATAAGTTAACCGTACTTCATTATTCCCCTTGGTCCACTTAAAAGGGGTTACTACTTTATCTCCGTTACGTTCCAGATTGTCAGCTTTAACAGGCTGCGGGGAACTCCCTTTATAAAGCAGGACCTCAACAGCATTATCGGGTACTCTCAGTTCAATATTGCCCTCAGGTGTGTCACCGGTAACATTCCATTGAAGCACCTCATCAACGGAAATATTACCATCCTGCCCTGTCTTAAACAGAAAGTGGTGCAGCTTAACTGCGGGAAGAGGGGCCTGCTGCGCCGCCAGGGCCAGGTTGGGGATAAGCAGCAGTACCATGGTAACAGCAAGAATTATTATATACTTCTTCAACTGTTTCCCCTCCCGGTTTTTAGACGTTTCAATTCCTCTTCAATCTCTTTATCGATGGCTTTTGTTGCTTTTTCACCACCGGCCCTGTTGTTCTCATCCCCATCCAGGGAAACTATATCTTCTTCTTCCTCTTCAAGGTACTCAACAGCCATCAGTTGGTATTTCTTTTTCAGGGCATGGTAATCATCTTCTGACAATTTCCCTGTGGAGTAGTCAAATTCTATTTCATTCAGTGTTGTCAACACTGCTTCCTTATCCATCTCTCCCAGACCGGCCAGTTCATCTTCCCACCACCGGGCCTGTGCAGCTTTAAAGTTGCGGCTGACCAAAGGCCATCCTACCCAGTAAATGATCAGACCCAGGGCGGCTATTTCCACTATCAAAAACAGGCTGTCCATTTATTTTCCTCCTTCCACGGAAAATTACCACCTTTTCCGCAGTTCCTCCTGTAATTTATCTTGGTATAGTTCCAGCTTTTCTTCCTGTAATTCTGAACTTTCCATTTCACTGTCATCTTCCTCAAGCCTGTTTGTAAAAACCCACTTGTCAACTACAGTATAGATCAGGATTCCACCGGCCAGGACAAAGATAAAAGGAGTAACCCAGGCCGTGATATTGAAACCCTTTGCGGGGGGAGCAGCCAAAACCTGCTCCCCGTAGATACTTACAAAATAGGCCAGAATTTCTTCTTTACTCCTGCCTTCGGCCATTTTCTGCTTGATAATTCCCCGCATATATTCAGCGGTGGAGTTTTCACAAGCGCTTACCAGCATACCGCAAGAGTCCTGGCAGACCAGCATGTCCTCCAGTTCCTTTTGCATTTTGGCTGCCTGCAACCCCGTTGGACCCCTGTTTTCAGCGGCAGTGGCAACCATGGTATTAGCGGTCAGGAGGAGTCCGATTATGCCAAGTAAAATCATCAACCTTTTTGCCACGGCTCTCAGCTCCTTTGAATATATTTACCGCCAACGGCACTGCCACGGCCGGGCCATAAGGCAAATATGGTGCCGAACACGGTAACCCAGCCGCCGATCCACATCCATTTAACCAGCGGGTTGATCAGGATTTTAAAGGTACTGGTACCCTGCTGATCCCAATCCGCCAAAATGAGGTAAAGGTCCTCATCATAACCGCTGTGAATGGCTACCTCCGTGGACGGGTTCGGGTGGGTCGGGTAGAATATCCTGGACGGCTCCATAATGCCAAGGTATTTATCACCCTTCCAAACTTCCAACTGGGCATAAACTTCGTCATTTTTACCCACCTTTCGTTCGGCCAGGCGGTCATATTTAATGTTATATTCCTGAACTTTTACCGATTCACCAAGTTTCAGTGACTTTGGCACCTGAACATCATAAGTGTGGGAACCAATGATACCAATCAGGATCAGAATCAGGCCAATGTGAATGATATACCCACCATACCTGCGGCAGTTTCTTATCAATAGTTTGCCCGCAGCCACCGGCATGGCTTCGCCTGTCAGCTTGCGTCTTGCAATTATGCCTTTTACAGTGTCATATATTGTGGCAGCAAGCGCAAAAAATGCTATGCTAAAGGCCAATACAGCCATTGGTTTCATGCCCATTATTATTGAAATCAGGGCAAAGACTGCCGTAGCTCCTACCGGAACCAGAAAATTCTTCATCAGATTGGCCATACTGGCTTTTCTCCAGGCGATTAACGGGCAAATACCCATCAGGAGGAAAAGAGCCAATCCTAAAGGCGCGTTAACCGCATTGAAGAATGGTATGGAAACGGTTATTTTCTTACCCGTTACAGCCTCTGATAAAATCGGAAACACAGTCCCCCAGAAGGTAGCAAAAGTGATACCCAGCAGAACCAGGTTGTTGAAAAGGAAACTGCTTTCCTTGGATATATATGATTCAAACTGTTTTTCTTCTTTCAACATGTGCAGCCGGTCAACCATCAGCCACAGGGAAGCTACCAGCGCACTTACCGTAAAGGCCAGGAAGAACTTGCCCAGGTCAGAGTTTCCAAAGGCGTGGACGCTGGTCAAGATACCGCTGCGAACCAGGAATGTCCCGAACAGGGTCAGAACATAAGTGATAATAATCAGGAGAATGTTCCAGATCTTTAGCATGTTCTTACGTTCCTGGATCATAACTGAATGCAGGAAGGCGCTGCCCGTTAACCAAGGCATAAAGGATGCGTTTTCAACAGGGTCCCATGCCCAGTAACCGCCCCAGCCCAGTTCCACATAAGCCCATTGACCGCCTGATAAGTTACCTATGGTCAGGAACAGCCAGGCAATAACAGTCCATCTCCTGGTTACCTTAATCCATGCATCGTCAGTGGTTTTCAGGATTAATCCGGCCATAGAAAAAGCGAAGGGAATCAAGAATCCTACATAACCAAGATAAGTCGTTACCGGATGTATTACCATCCCCGGATTCTGCAGCATGGGATTAAGCCCCTGCCCCTCCGCCGGAGCAAAGGCCAGCTTTTCAAAGGGGTTGGTAACAAAGGCCATCATGAATAAAAAGAACGCTGCGTTAATCATCATAATTATGGCAACCCATGGGGTCATTTCTTTCAACTTATCGGCCCTTACAACAATAGCGGCATAAATGGCCAGCACCCATACCCAGAGGAGTAAAGAACCCTCATTACCGGCCCACCAAGCCGAAAGTTTATAGAAAAGGGGCAGGTCAGTACTGGTATAGGAATATACATATTTAATCGAGAAATCACTGACCGCCAATGAATATAACAGGGCTAAAGAAGCTATCGTTGTCAGCAGAGCAATCCCGTATACTGCGCCTTTTGCGCTGGTTTTCAAACGCTCATTGTCCGTCTTGATGGCCACCGCATTGGCAATTATGACATATAAAGATAACCCAAAGGCCAACATAAGGGACAAGTAACCTAAATCCGCTATCATGGTCCCTCCCCTTCCTAATTCGTATTTGGTGATAAATGCCGAACAGATCTATTTTTTGATTTTCTCGCCAGGGGCCGCACCAGGGGCAACTTTCTCTTCTTCGTATTTGGAAGGACATTTGACTAACAGCTTATCTGCCTGTAAAACCCCTTTTTCATCAAACCTACCCTCGACGATTACAGGGTATCCTGACTCAAAGTTATCGGGCATAACATCTCGGTATACAACAGGAAGTCTATTCTTTCCATCAGTAAGTTCAAATTTTAAAATAGGCACGGTGGAATCGTATTTTATCGTATCATTATCTACTTTAGATTCAATCTGTATAAAACCGGGATTTTCCCCGCGGGAATTTGCCGCCAGGGCTTGTGCTACAGTCATGTTTTCACCCATTGCACTCTGCATCCCGGCAGATATCAGGAGTCCAACAGCAATTACAGCTATACCGACCACCACTAAGGCTTTCTTGTTTTTCATACACCCATCTCCCCGCTATAATTACTCTTCATATTCTTCTTCGAGGTCAGCCAGCAACTGGAGGTAAGTTTCCTCGGAAATGGCGCCGTCAAGAAGCTGCTGCCTTAGTTTTTTCTTCTCTTCAACAAGCAACGGATTTTTCGCTCCTTTGGTCCGGTTGGTTTTAACTGCCTTTTTGGCCAACCGGTCAATCCTGTCGGCACGCTGCTTATCTTTGTTCTGCATTACGGCATAGGAAATGAAGCCACCCAGTATCAGTACCATAAACCCTGCCGGCACCCATATCTTGGCATCTTTAAAGCTTGAGGTAAACTGTACTCCCGACGCCTGTTGTTCCCCGCCGTTGTTGTTATTATTAACCTGCTTTTCAACTGACGGTTTGGGGTCTGCTTTTTTATATGATACATTAAGAGTAATCTTGTTGTTAGGAGTTTGGTTGCTGTAAACATAATTGTGGTTCACAAATCCGCCACTGTCGGTATTTGTACTGCTCGGCGCCGGGTCTATCTTAAAGTTTTCGGCTTTCAGCGGCTGCTGTACCGATACGGTCAGGCTATCAATTTTGTAACTGGGCTGGTAAGAGAAAGTGAATTTTTTGTCAACAAAACCTTCTATCGGGTTGTAATAGTACTCCAGGAATACCGGGTATTCTTCCCCAGGGGCAATTGACCTGGTAGTTTTCCAAGTCAGTTCAATCCAGTCACCCTTATCTTTTTGCTCATAAGGCTGGCAGCTATGGCCCCCATTGACAATTTCGCAGGCCATACCTATTTCCAGGTCTTTTCCTTTAGGGATGTTCCATTTAACTTCCCCTTTAAAGGGTGAATCGGAGGCATTGACCATAGTACCTTCCAAAATTACCAGCACCCTTGGGTCATCATATTCAGGCCAAACACTTACCTTTAAGTTCTTGAATTCCATTTGTTCGTCCCCTGCCCATACGGCGGCAGGTATGAAACTCAATACCGTTACTAATACCAGGACGCTTGTTACTACCGGCCTAATTAATGTTTTAAAGATCCTTTGCATTTTTCTCCCCCCAAAATTTTGATTAAAAGGATGTTAGTTTGGCCAATACTTACAGCCGATCCCTCTACTACTAATCGTAGTATATTCCGGCAAAATAAATTACTACTTTTAGTAGTACTATGTCGAATTCATTGTACACTATTCCTGTAGGTTTAGCAATACTTTATTTAAAAAATATTAAATGAAAAAATTTTCTTGGATTTTGGGGCTTGTTTAACAAACTTCAATATAATATAATTTACATTAGTACTACGTTTTGTAGTATTATCTTTTTTTAGGAGGGTTATAAATGGGTAAAAAAAAGGGTACCACAAAAAAAGCCCGTTCCAGGCGAAATAATAAGCAAAAATTGATTCCCCTGGTTATTATGGCTATTGGAATTGTCGGACTTGCCGTCTGGATTGTCGCATCGGCAGCCAGGTCCGGTAGTGGCGCCGGTACGGGGCCGGCCGTGGCGGCCAAAGTAACGGACGGTGTCCAGGAAATTTCTATGGATCTCAGCCCTGCCGGTTACAGCCCTAATAATATTACCGTGAAAAAAGGCATTCCAGTAAAGATTAATACTAATGCCACAGCCGATGCCGGTTGTGTAAGGGGTATCATGATTCCTGATTTCAACATTAACGTAGCCCTTGATGTTGGTTCTGACTCCTTTACCTTTACGCCTGACAAGACAGGCACCTTTGAATTTACCTGTCAGATGAAGATGTCCAGGGGAACAATCACGGTTATTTAACAATTCCACCAAAATAATGGGGCTGGGATACTTCCACATGCATAACTGTTGGGCAAATGATAATAAAAGCAAATCATTGATAAACTCCGAAAATGATGATAAATGCCCTTTCTTTTGTAAATTCAGCCGATTTTGATATTTGTCTTTTTAATAACCCGGTTCTATAATTAGCATAGTTACTACTTGTTGTAGTAAAGTTTTAAGTTAACATGAAGCCTGCTTTTTTTGCAGGTGATTTTTTACAATATTGTCTACTATCACGCGTAGTACTATCTGTATTCCTGATAGTTCAGGTCTATTCTGGTAATGTCAAACATTATGTTACAAAATTATCTGGTTTTTATAATATCAGGTATTCCAACTAAATAACCGATATGGAGGTGATGCAATAAGCACCAAAAAGGTTTTCGCCAACAAATTACTAAAAATCAAACTTATTGAGGAGGTCTTTCTTATGAAGAAGAAATTATTAACGGGTATCATAGCGGCAACATTAATGGTTGCTTTCGCCATTCCGGCTTTCGCAGCCATTTCCGACAGCCAGAAGAAAGAAATCAACAACCTGCTTGAACAAATTGCTTCTTTGCGTAAGCAAGTCGTCGAAAAGTATGTTGAAGCCGGTAAATTGACTAAGGAACAGGGCGAACAAATTAAAAAGAATATTGACCAAGCTACCAAATACCAGAAAGAGAACGACTTATTAGGACCCGGTTTCGGATGCGGCGGCCCGGGCATGATGGGCGGCTATAATATGATGGGCGGCTATAACATGATGGGTGGCTATAACGCCAATACCATTTAACTTTAGTTGGGTTGTACTTACAAAATAAATTATCCCCCACAAAAAAATAATACTTTATCTCTGTGAAGAGAGCCGCAAAGGCTCTCTTTTTTTATCGAAAAAAATGAAAGAAAACAGGTGGTATACTTTCTTGGAAAATATACCACCTTAGCCCTTGATTATTTCTTCAGGTCCTCAATCATCTGCCGGTATTGTTCTCTTGTAATTTCACCCTTTGCGTAACGCTGGCGGAGAATCTCTTCGGCGCTGTCAGTATGTCCGGGGTATCCGTGCTCCCGCGGCCCATGACATGCTCCCAATCCTGCTCCCCGCAAGAACCTGGCAGCGACATAAAGTATTATTACCCAAAATACTATCTGTAAAATCATACCTATTCCCATCATCCACCAATCCCCTCCGACAAACGGACCGTAGAACCAGCGTCCCATCATAGTCTCGTCATCTCCTTAACAGTTTTGTTTCTTTTAATTTAACTCTTATTTTTGACCAAAACGAGGCAAAATTATGAACAATATGTGAAATTTATTAAAAACACTCCCCTATTTCCAAGGTCCCATAGCAGTAGTATAATAATTTTATAATTGTTATTGAGGAAGGAGAAGGCTCATTGATCTATAGAAAAGCAAAGATAACCGATGTGGAAGACATCCATGCCCTACTGGCCCATTATGCCGGTGAAGGGTTAATGCTCGCCCGCCCCAGGTCAAAATTGTACGAAAGTATCCGGGAATTTTCAGTAGCTGAGAAAGATGGGAAAATTGTCGGCGCCGGCTCCCTGCACATCATCTGGGAAGACCTGGCTGAAGTCCGGGCACTGGCGGTAGCGCCGGAATACAGAGAAAAAGGCATAGGCAGGACCCTGGTCAACATTTTTTTGGAGGAAGCACGTAACCTTGGCATCCCTAAAGTTTTTACCCTCACTTACCAACGGGGTTTTTTTGAAAAATGTGGTTTTCGGCTTATTTCCAAGGACGTTTTGCCCCACAAAGTATGGAAAGAGTGTATTGATTGTCCCAAGTTTCCCAACTGCGACGAAAATGCCTTGGTCATAGATTTATGAAATTCAGTTAGTCATACAAAAACGATGGAACTTTATTCCACCGCTTTTCCATTTACCTTCGCGCTAAAAAAAAGGACTTATGTGATTTAAGAGAGACTGACGGGACGAACAAAAGCATTGTCAACCAAATCAGGGTCAAAAAATATCGGTGCATTTGGTGAGTTATTCAGGCTTATGTCTCCCGCACTAAATGCTCCGGCTACCTTGTTTTTGGTTTCGCTCTGCGGGGTCGTTAACAGGGTATCACCAATGTTTATCATAGCTGTTCCAGCACTGCTGTTGACTTTGTAACCGCCAAGGTTGATAATTACCCCAACTCCAGGCAAAATTCTCACCTCTTTATAAATATTTCCTGGTCCCGTTGTATCGGAAGAAATTAAGAAACGCTTACCGGCCTTACAGTGGAACTGTCAATTACATCCGGGTCACTGAAAACAGGCGTGCTGGGGGCATTATTCAAAGTACCGTCGCCGGCGCTGAAAGGACCCGCCACCAGGTTTTTCGTTACGCTTTGTGGCGTGGTGATCAAATTATCACCGATATTGACTGAAGCCGTGCCGGTCATGCTGTTTATTTTAAAAGCCCCGATATTAATAACAACCCCAAAACCGGGCAAGACTATCCACTCCTTTCTCCGGCCATATCTTATTGTATGCTATAACTAACTATTTTGACAGGATGTTCTTTTCAGTTATCTTTCGTTCAAAGGGCAAAAAAGAAAGAGCCTTACGGCTCCACGATTTAAAGAGATAATACTAAATGAGAATTTTAGTTTTAAGAATACAGCCTATTTTATAAATTTGGAAATGACATCCACGAGCTCCTCTATACGCTCGTCGCCCTCACCTTTTCTGATGGCTGCCGAAACACAGCCCCTGGTATGGGATTCAATTATTGACAAGCCAATTTTATTAATTCTGGCCTTTACTGCCGCCAATTGTATAAGCAGGTCAACACAATAACGGTCTTCTTCGACCATTTTGGCTATACCACGAATTTGACCCTCCACAGTTTTTAAGCCGTTGAGTAGGTTTTTCTTAAATTTTTCCGGCCTATCCAAAGATACCTGACGCTCCTTTACAACCCACCGGGGGGATTTTTTTTTATTGTACAACCTGGGGTTTAAGCTTGTCAAATGCTTATATTTTTCAATTTTATTTGTTAATTTTTTCCGGATGTGGTATAATATTTTTAAGGAAAATGCTTTTACTTTGAGGTATCACCATGTTGCCGAAAGAGCTGCATAAATTTTTCTGGGAACATAACCCGGCTGAACTTGAAGAAAAAACTTATTGGTATTTTACGATTGAACGGCTCCTGGAACATGGCAATGACCAGGCGATTAGGTGGGTATTTAAGCATTATCCCCAGGAAAAAATTATTGAAGTTATTAAATCCAGCCGGTCGATTTCCAGGAAAACGGCAAATTTTTGGAAGAATTTCTTCCACCTAAGGGAGGAGGAAATTTTTTGTTTGACGAAGTCATCTCACCAGCCAGGCATAAACTTTCGTGGATGAAACCGGAAAACTGGTCAGGGATGAGATTTTGGGGGTATAGTGTTGAAGAATATAAATGCAGAATCATTGGGATGATTTACTGAATTCGTTAGACAGATTGCCAGATTTGTGGAGGAATATGAGAAAAAATAGTGTAGAGAATTAACACCTGCCGTGGGCAGGTGTTTTTTAGTATTTAAGAAATTTTTTATAGATTTTAATAAACTTGAAAGCAGGTGAAAAGCCAATGATCCGGCAATATACTTTCAATGCTGCCGTATGTAGGAACATAATCCTGTTGCTCCCTTTTCCCGGATAACGGCAACTATCTTCTGCAGGGCAGCCTCCAAATCTTCCCGGTAGGGAAATCCCTTCTGCTCCAGCAGTACCCGGGCAGCGACGAAGAGCGCCATGGCCTCGGCCCCGGAAAAGGTGAGGGGTTTCACATAATAGGCGCCTCTGGAGGCAAAGGCATTAATATTAAATGCCATTCTATTTATTAGTAGTTTCATTACCATATTAACCAAATCCTGCCGCGAAAAACATCGTGTTTTGTCGATTGAAACAAAAAAAATACACCGACCTTCTAACGCCGGTGTATTACGCCAAATCAATTCATCTTCACCTAACCTCGCTTCACAAAATGCGTACTATACCACTTCTCCACGTTCGCATTCCGAAACTTGCTAAAGACTAACCTTTTCTTTGGCCCTTTCCCCCATGCCACGTACGCCGTCTGGGACGGTTTTAGCGCGTTCTGCACACCAAAACTCCTCAACTCTTTCATAACAAACGCACACCTGCCCAGGTTTCCCCGAAGTACCTTTTCCAAATAGGGTACCTGTTGCCTTCTCCATCGCTCGTAATCCTCAATCGTAAGCATTCCGATTCTCATAAACAAATCCACCGGAGCAATATAGCCCTTTTCAGAAAGCAACCCTGCACAAGCGTGGCGTACCCGTTTACTAAGTTCGTTTCTGTTCATTCTTCTTTCCTCTGTAAAACCTTTATTGTATCGTCAACCCAAAGTTCAAGCCTTCTAATAAACGCCCTTGGAAAATACTCCCTTGTTACAGAACCTGCAACAGTATCCGCAACCTGGATGCCCTTTTTCCGATGCAGCACAATATATTTTGAGCCTTAACTCCCCATACTCTTTAGTCATACTATCTTAATAAAAACAATGGTGGGAAACCGAATGTATAAATATACATATCCAGTTTCCCATAAACAAAACCGAGTAAATCGATAAGCCGAGTTCTGTCGTGGATGATCATCTATCTGGGACGACAGTTACCTGCCGCCTCTAGCGACCTTACCCGGGAACGGAACGGGCCGCTCCATTGTTCCCCTATTTGGTCTTGCTCCAGGTGGGGTTTACCTAGCCGGTTAGTCGCCTAACCGCTGGTGAGCTCTTACCTCACCGTTCCACCCTTACCCCATACTAGAGGTTAGAGGTTCAACTTCTAACCTCCAACCTCCAGTAGGAGGCGGTTTGTTTCTGTGGCACTTTCCTTGGGGTCGCCCCCACTGGGTATTACCCAGCACCCTGCCCTGTGGAGCTCGGACTTTCCTCAGGTATAAACATAAATTTATACCCGCGATCATCTGATTTACTCAGTTTATTTTATGATTTGTTCTCCTGCTGTGTTTCAGGAGTTTTATACTAACATTTTTTTATCGTCATGTCAAATGCCAAATTTCTCTAATTATTTACCCAAATAACGTGGTTTGGACCTGGGCTCCAGAATTGGCATTGTTATTATCTTCTTTTTTAGGCAACAAATCGAAGCGCATGGGATAATAAGACACTATCTCCCGAGAATCAGCCAGCGCTTCAACTTGGTGTTCAACCTGACCTGTGATGGCCAGTCCCGTTCCTTTGGTCAATATGATATCCCGACCGGCAATAGCATATTTAAGCTTGCCTTTTACCAGGTAACTGGTTTGTTCATGAAGGTGCTTATGAAGAGGTAAAATTAAGCCTTTAGGATAATTAAACTCTACCAACATCAGTTTGGGAGTAAAGGCAATTACTTTCCAGGTAAGGGGGCTTTCCCGGTCAGGTTCAACGGAAACAGTGTGAATGTTTTCTTCAAGGTTAGCGGCTGCTTTAGCCAATTCGTAGGCCTGTTTATTAGTTTCCCGATCTATTAAATAAAGGTTGACCAGAGGATTTTCTTCCAAAAGGCTGCAGGCCCGTTCATGTAGCATTTTGAGCTTTTTATCCCTTACATCAAAAACACCCTTTAACTGTTTAAACATGAGCTCGTTATCGGTGTATATATCAACGGAACCGAAATTCCAATTTACCGCTCTTTCCAGCGCTTTATTCAGCGCCAGGTAACCTGCTTCATTAAGGGAAGTCTGGCCCACATATTCGCCTTTTTCCATTAAAGTAGTGGTTTTATCCGTACACGCTACCATCCCAATACCGGCAGTATTTGTTTTTCTACTGACAGTTCCGCAGAGGTATATAGTTAAATCCGCCATGTTACTTACCACCTCTTGGCTAAATAAATGAATTTTTCACCTTATTATATGTACCGTGGAAATAAATTGCCAAGGGGTGGCCATGCTTTTGATAATTTTAAAACCTAAAGAGTAAATAAAATCCGTCCGCAATTCTCACAAAAGATATCCTCAGAATTCTCTTGGTTTTTAAGTCTTTTAACTGTTTCGATGGACAAGACCATGTTGCACCCGGTACAAGTATCATGTTGAATTAAAGCCACAAGTTTTTTATCAGGAAACTTTTCCCGCATCTCGGTAAACCACCGCAATATTTCGGGCCCAATACTTTCCTTTAGTTTTTCGATATCATCGCTTATCCGGCTAACTTCCGCCTCCCGGCTATCCTTTTCCCGCTGAAAAGCAGTGCACAAGATTTTAAATTCCTTAATTCCCGCTTCAATCTCCTGTTTAACGCTGCTCAATTCATTCTCAATGCCTTCCATTTTTTCCAGATTGTCTATAATTTCATCCTCTAAAGCTGCTATTTGTTTTTCTATTTGTTCAACTTTATGCTGAGCCTGTTTCAGTTCTTTTGGGGAGGACACTTTATCGCTGTATAGCAGAAAGTTGGTTGCTGCCAGTTTTTCCTTCAAAGACTCTACCTCGTGTTCCCTAGCCCGATTTTTCTTTTTTATTTGTTCAAATTTATTCTTTTTTTGTTCATATATCTGTTTAAATTCTTCCAATTCGGTTTTTAACTGCTTCAGTTTTGCTGTGCCGGACTTTAGCGGTCTTCCCAATTCATTTAATTGGCTCTCCAGGTTTTGTAAATCCCATAACAACTTAAGGTATTCTTTCATGGTAAACCCCCCGCAAAAAATAATATAAAGGACAGAAGTCCAGCTCCTGCCCTCATAAAAACGTAAAAGGGTCTGTGTTAACTTGAGATACATAAATTTCCACACCGTCTTTTACCAGGCGCTCTTTTAAAAATGCCGCCAGTTGGTCCAATATGACAATCTCCGTCCCGTTATGACCGGCGTCTATTAAATGCAGGTCCATTTCTTTTGCTTCTAAGGCTTCATGGTATTTCACGTCGCCCGTTACCAATACATCGGCGCCGGCAAAAAAAGCCTTATGCAAAAGGCTGGCTCCACTCCCACCGCAAACCGCCACTTTTTTAACTGTTTTTGCCAAATCGCCTACAACCTTAACAGTCTGCACATTAAGCGTTTTCTTAACCCTGTCGGCAAACCTGCCCAAAGTGGTCTCCTCGTTTAGAACTCCCATTCTGCCCAGGCCAAAAACCTTGCCCCTGTTGAAAAGAGGATACACATCATAAGCAACTTCTTCGTATGGATGGGCTTTTAACATTGCTTTCAAAACGCTGTTTAAATTCTGCTTGGGTAGAATCGTCTCCAAACGCTTTTCCTCTACCTTTTCAAGCTGTCCTACCGCTCCAATGAATGGGTCGGACCCTGCCAAAGGTTTAAAAGTACCTATCCCGTCAACCTGAAAAGTACAATCCGAGTAATTGCCAATCCACCCTGCTCCGGCTTTGGTAACGGCTTCCCTGACGGCATCCTCATGCCCTGCGGGAATAAAAACAACAAGTTTAACAAGCTCTTCCTCCTTGTCCGGGCTTAGGATTTCTATATTTTGTAAACCAAGTTTTTCCGCCAGAACCGCATTTACCCCTTCCACAGCGCTGTCCAGATTGGTATGGGCTGAATAAACAACTAATCCGTTCAAAACAATCTTTTCAATCAATGCACCAAAGGAAGTGTCAAAACGCAAATTCCTTAAAGGCTTAAAAATGAGCGGGTGATGCGAAACAATCATTTCCGCCCCCATACTTAAAGCTTCGTTGACAACATCAGCCGTAACATCCAGAGTCACTAATACTTTGGAAACCTCCCTTGTGGTCGTCCCAACCTGCACACCCACATTATCCCATTCTTCGGCCAGGTGTTTAGGAGCAAACTGTTCTATGTAATTTATAACGGTTTGGCATTTAACAGACATTCTAACACCTCTTCCAGCCTTTTTATCTCTGCCGACATTTTCTCTGATTGCTCCCGGGCCTGAATAGAACCCTGCCGTTTAATCTGAGCCATGATGCGCTTACGGTGCTCCAATTCCTTTTCCAGTTTCTCTTTCAGCAGCGGGTGTTTCCTGGCCAAGAGCACAGGGCCATACAAAATTTCCTCTTCCTTCAGCCGAAACCCGGCGCCTCTCCTGGCCATAATAACGGTATATATTTTATCATCTTCCTGTACCAGTTCTTCGTCGTCAATTACCCACCCATTGGTCATTAGCCACTTTCGCAGGATATCTTCATCAGTCATGGGCTGTAAAACCAGCTTTTTGAGTCCTTGCACAATCAATGGTTGGCCATTTAAAATATCCACAATGGTAGCCCCTCCCATGCCGGCTATAATTGCAGTATTTACTTCGCCCGGTTTTAAAACTGATAAGCCGTCACCCAACCGCACATCTATTTTTGTACTCAGTCCCATCTTTTGTACGTTTTTTAAAGCTGTTTCATAGGGACCTTTGTTCAGATCAGCAGCAACGATATAGTTATTGCCCCTGTTGGCAAGAAATATGGGTAAATAACCGTGGTCTGTTCCAATATCAGCTAATCTGTCGCCGATATCGATAAATGAAGCCAGCGCCAATAATCTTTTTGATAAATTCATAGTCACACCTTAAGCTAAAAGATAACTCTGTTTTATTATTTCAACATCTTTGGTTTAAATACCTTTAAACAACCCAACCCATACTTAATTTACCAAATAAAAATTAAACTTTTGGCGAATTAATATATTTTCCACGGAGATAATAATTAATGAAAAGGGTTCATAACAGCCGAGCGAAGATCATTGCAGGCTCTTTAAAGGGTCTGTAATGGTCGGGCAAAGGTTATTACAGGGTCGCCGGTTACCTTTTGGCTCTGTAATAGCCGGAGCGCAGATTGTTATGGGTTCCGCATGGGTTTGCAGCAGCCCGAACGGTTGCTGTAGGCTCAGTAGGGATTCATAACAGTCGGGCCACGATCATCATGGGTTCTGGAAGGTTTTCCCCGGAGTCCGCCCTTTAGAATTATTCTAAAGGTTCCCCTCCGGATGTACAACCTATAGGGTCTGTAGCAGCCGAGAGGTTGCTGCAGGCTCGGTAAGGGTTCATGATGGTCAGACAAAGGTTGTTGTATGTTCCGTAAGGGTTCGTAGCAGTCGAAAGATTGCTGCGGGCTCTGTAGGGATATACAGCAGCCGGCGGTAGGTTGTTATGGGCTCTTTTTTATGTGACTTCCGCCTCGGCCTTATGGTGGGCAAAGGGTCCTTACAAGCAGGGGGTCGGCTAAAACAAAAGCTGTTGGATCTATCCAACAGCTTTAATCCTCCTCTGGTGGGCGATGACAGGATCGAACTGCCGACCCCCTGCTTGTAAGGCAGGTGCTCTCCCAGCTGAGCTAATCGCCCTAACTATCTATATAAATTTTGATTATTATTAATTGGTGACCCCTACGGGATTCGAACCCGTGTTACCGCCGTGAAAGGGCGGTGTCTTAGACCACTTGACCAAGGGGCCTCTATTGGAGGTTGGAAATTGGATGTTAGAGGTGGATATTCGGTTGGAATTCGCTTCAGCGAATTCCTTCCATTTTTCCAACTTCCAACTTCTAACCTCTAACTTCCAGTAAATGGTGGGCCCACCAGGACTCGAACCTGGGACCAACCGGTTATGAGCCGGTTGCTCTACCAACTGAGCTATAGGCCCTTTTCTATTAAATGGCCAGTGCCTTTGGGACACCCACCATATTTGATTTAGTTATGGCTCCCCGGGCAGGACTCGAACCTGCAACCTACCGGTTAACAGCCGGGTGCTCCACCATTGAGCTACCGAGGAACATCTCAAGTGACAAAATACATTATACGATACATTTATAACTTGGTCAATAATATTGTTACTGGAAAATTTAAATTTATTCCTACTTAACAGAAAATATGTCGTGAATACTCAAAAACCCTTCGCTATTCTAAAAAGTCCTTTAATTTTTTACTTCTGCTGGGGTGTCTTAATTTTCTTAAAGCCTTCGCTTCTATCTGCCTGATACGCTCTCTGGTTACCCCAAATTCCTGGCCTACTTCCTCCAAAGTCCTGGACCTTCCGTCATCAAGGCCAAACCTCAACCGCAGGACTTTTTCCTCTCTTGGAGTAAGGGTCTCCAATACCTCTTCCAGTTGTTCACGCAGCAATATAAAGGAAGCTGCTTCTGCCGGAGCGGGCGCATCCTGGTCTTCTATGAAATCACCAAGATGGGAATCCTCCTCTTCGCCGATAGGAGTCTCCAATGAGACAGGTTCCTGGGCAATCTTCATAATCTCCCTCACCCTGTCCACCGGGATATCCATTTCAGCCGCAATTTCCTCAGGAGTTGGTTCGCGCCCAAGCTCTTGCAGTAATTGCCTGGAAACCCGGATTAACTTATTAATAGTCTCCACCATATGCACAGGAATTCGTATAGTTCTGGCCTGGTCCGCGATGGCCCTGGTAATTGCCTGTCTGATCCACCAGGTGGCATAGGTACTGAATTTATAACCCTTACGGTAATCAAACTTTTCTACGGCCTTAATCAAACCCAGGTTACCTTCCTGAATTAGGTCCAGGAATAACAATCCTCTGCCAACATACCTCTTGGCAATACTTACCACCAAACGCAAATTCGCTTCAGCCAGCCGCCGTTTAGC
Source organism: Thermincola sp. GK-1 (assembly GCF_059412445.1). Lineage (NCBI taxonomy): Bacteria > Bacillati > Bacillota > Clostridia > Eubacteriales > Thermincolaceae > Thermincola > Thermincola sp. GK-1. The sequence goes on along the minus strand of NZ_JBSQAT010000004.1, from coordinate 188,000 downwards.
TTCCTCATCTCCTGACTCCATTCTCTTAGCCAGTTCAACTTCTTCTTCAGCGGTCAACAGCGGAACTCGCCCTATTTCCTTAAGGTACATACGGACAGGGTCATCTATACCAATACCGTCGGGTACAGTTAAATCCACTTCAATTTCGGCCTCTTCAGCGTCAGCTTCGATAGCCTCACTATCCAAGGGCTCCAGGTCAGGTACTTCAGGAACCACATCTATTCCCATATTGGCTAACTTTTCATAGATTTCATCTATCTGTTCGGGGTTCAGGTCCACACTCTGCAAAGTGTTCATAATCTCGGTGTAGGTTAAAATACCCCTTTTCTTTCCATTTTCAATTAATTCTTGTACCCCTTCAACTTGTATAATATCCTTGGACATGTATTCCCCCCCTTCCCCAGGGTATTGGTATTTTATATAAGTTTGGAAAACTCCATTAAAAGTTTATCTCGCAGTTCCATATCTTTAGACTGTTCCGCCTGCTCAATTTGTTTCAATAATGTTTCACGGCGGCATTTTATGTCATCATCCTTAATCACCTTAATATAGTCGGCAATTAAGGAGTGCGGGTCGCCCGGCGGTTCCTCCTGCATCATCAAAGCCGAGAGTTTCTGCCTTAGTTCTTTATCTGCCACTTTATCAATAAAAGCAGCAGGTTCAAATTCAATGCCAGAGGCCAAAATTTCATCCAAATAATTTATAATAACAATATATTCCGGAACATCGGTGAAATTCACACCCAGTTCCTCTTTGACTCTTCCATAAAGCTCCTGATGTGTAATCAGCAACCTTATCAGGTTGTCTTCCGCTTGCCGGCGTGCGCTTTTTTTAATTACCTGTTCAGGATTTGTTACCTTGGGGGTTCCTTTAGGCGCTTTAAACTCAGTGTTATTATCCCTTTCTAAGGTAATTTTATCCCATTTGGCCATATTTTTTCTGAATTGCTGCTGATATTTCTTAATTTCTCCCCAAAGTGAATGGGAACTTATGCCTAAAGTTGTTGAAATTAACTTTATTTGTTCTTCTCTTTCAATTTCGCTGGGAATTCTGATTATATTAGGTATTAATTCGCCAACAATTCCTATTTTCCCTTCAATCGTATTACAATCAAATTTTTCCATACCTTTGGCCAATTTATATTCAATCAAAGACTTAGAACCTTCCCTGATTAAGCGGGTAAAACTTTCCGGTCCTTTCTTCCTGATCAATTCATCGGGATCCTTGCCATCCGGGATGGTCACCACTTTCACCCGGCACCCTGTGTCCTGCAGAATCTCTAAACCGCGCAGGGTAGCTGCTACCCCGGCTGTATCCGCATCATAAGCAATATATACATTTGGCGCGTAGCGGGCCAAAATTTTACCCTGTTCCCTGGTCATTGCCGTACCAAGAGAAGCGACCACATTTGAAACCCCATACTGGTGACAGGTAATTACATCCATGTAGCCTTCAACTATAACGACGTGTTCTTGTTCTCTTATAGCCGGAATAGCAAAATTAATCCCGTATAAATTTTTACTTTTGTTAAAAACACTGGTTTCAGGAGAATTCAAATACTTCGGCAGGCTATCATCCAAAACCCGCCCTCCGAAACCAATAACATTATTTTTGTGGTCCCAGATTGGGAACATCACTCTGTTGCGAAACCGGTCATAATAGCCGGTCCCGGTGGACCTTTTTGTTACCAGGCCCTGCGCCTCTAAATAATCTGGCGAATATCCCCTTTTTTGCAAAAATCCCAGCAGGCTGTCCCAGCCAGGCGGCGCAAAACCAAGTTGAAATTTTTCTATAGTAGCCCGGTCAATACCTCTTTTCAGGAGGTATTCCCTGGCTCCGGCAGCTATGTCATGATTAAGCAAAATATAGTGATAAAAGTTTTTAACCAATTCATTTAACCTGTACGCCTTTTCCCTCTGCCTGAGTTTCTGTGCCGCAGCGGAATTTTTACCCTCAGGAATAACTATACCCGCTTTATCGGCCAGAAACTTAGCAGCCTCAGGAAAGTTCAGGTTTTCTATCTGCATAATAAAGGAGATTACATTCCCTCCTGCCCCACAGCCAAAACAGTAATACATCTGCTTTTCAGGGTTCACTGTAAAGGAAGGAGTTTTTTCATTATGAAACGGGCACAACCCCACATAATTCCTGCCCTGTTTTTTCAAACGCAGGTATTCGGATACTATTGTATAAATGTCATTCCTTTGCCTTATTTCATCTACTATATCATCGGGGATAAAACCCAATTAAACCACCCTCAAATCCGACAACTCGTAGTAAATAAGTGATTCGCCAAATATTGATATTTTCCTGCTGCCGGATTTTAAAACCCCCTCTCCTCAAGAGACGGGGTTTTTGCTTCTTTTAATATCCCCTCGATTAATCTAGTTAAACTAAGGCAAAACCTTTGCCTATCAGATTTGGTAAAGGCTTTCGGACCCTTTGTGCGCCCTCCGCCCCGGCGAATTTTAACGCCAAGGTGGCGTTCGACCAACAGCCTCTCCATACTCGCTTCGGAATAAATATATCCTCTTGGGCTTAAAGCCCGGGCCTCTTTGGCCAAGACCAAACTGGCCAGCCCGTAATCACCGGTGACTACAATATTATTTCTCTTTACCCTGTTCAGAATTTCCATATCTACAGCCTGAGAGACATTATCAACATAAATCAAATCTTCCCCAGGTCGCACTTCCCGGCCAAAATGCGCTATACTCGCAATTAGTATAACCGGAATATTAAATTTTTTTGCAACATTGGTTATTTCTGAAAGCACTGGGCAAGAGTCCGCATCGACGAGTATTTTAATGGGATAATTAGTATTATTCGATGTCACATAAAATTTTCCTTCCCGTTTTGACAAATTTTAAAAAGATTCTGCCAAAACATATATTATTTTAACCATAAATTAACAAATTATACAGGTTTAAAAAAGTATTATAACATATAAAGTCTTTTTTATCAAACTATCCAGGGGTCAGGTAAAAATAACTCGGTATATTGTTTTATGGCATAACGGTCTGTCATACCGGCTACGTAATCACAGGCAATTCTGACTATAGATTCGGATTTCTTCAAAACATCCCATTCTTCAGGAAGGGCTTCCGGATGCTCTACAAAATGCATAAACAAGCTTACCAATACTTTTTTCGCTTTTTGTTCTTCTTTTTTGGCGGTAGAACCCACATAAACACGTTCAAACAGAAAGGAACGAAGTTTGTCCATGGCCTCTTTTACTTCCGGGCTCATTTTTATTTCCGGTTGGTCTGTGCTGGCTGTTATCATGTCTCTTACCATAGTATTAATACGCGTACTGTGGTCTTCGCCAAGAACCTTTAAACAATCCCTCGGCAGGTCACTCAACCTGATGATCCCACCCCTGATGGCATCATCAATATCATGGTTAATATATGCCATCCGGTCAGCAATTTTTACAATAGCGCCTTCCAGGGTAGCCGGGGTAACAGGGCCTGTATGGTGCTCGATGCCGTTCCGGACCTCCCAGGTCAGGTTCATGGGTTCAAGCACATCAACCACCCGGAGGCTCTGTTCATTGTGTTTGAAATGCATGCCAAAATGCTCCTGCATAACCACATTTAAAGCCTCTTCGCCGGCATGCCCGAAAGGCGTATGTCCCAAATCATGTCCCAGGGCAATGGCTTCTGTCAGGTCTTCATTTAAACGCAGAGCTTTGGCAATAGTACGGGCAATCTGCGCCACTTCAAGGGTATGGGTCAGGCGGGTTCGGTAATGGTCTCCTTCCGGCGCTATAAACACCTGGGTTTTATGTTTGAGCCGCCGAAAAGCCTTGGAATGGACTATGCGATCCCGATCCCTTTGGAATGCCGTCCTTACTTCACATTCCGGAGCCGGTTTCATGCGCCCTCGGCTGTCTCTGGACAAACAGGCATATGGTGAAAGCTGCCGTGCTTCCATTTGTTCCGTTCTCTCCCGGATATTCATTTGCGCACCCCCTCAACCGGAACACTAGGTAAAGAAAAGTCGCGGGCAGTCCCACGACAATTAAGCTATAGCAATTATCTCTGCCTTAAAGCTTTTGTAGCTTCAGCTACTTCATAAACCCGCCGGCCAAGAATGCGGGCCCGCAGCAATCCTGTTTCATCAGCATTGGCAGGCCGCTGGGCACAACCGCCGTGGTGACCGGCGTCATCTTCAATATAACCGTCGCCGACTACCGTCATACCCTGCACCAGCATCATGTCATGAATGGCCTTAACAGTAGTTTCCTGTCCGCCAAAGCGGGCGGCACCCACCGTAACTGCTCCGCCAACAACGTTTAACAGTTTCTTGTTGGCCCGCAGTTGCCTCGTTTTATCCCAGAAACCTTTCAACTGAGCGGAAACAGTACCGAAGTAAACCGGGCTGCCAATAATTATTCCATCGGCTCGGCCGAGCAGTTCATAAACCTTGCCCAGTTCCCGATCCTTAAAACAGTGACCGCCGCAAGGGTTGGAACAGCAGTTGCAAAAAGGTATCGTCGCACTCTTCAGAGCCTCAGCAGCATGAATGATAACAATTTCAGCCCCCTTTTCCCTGGCCGGTTCCAGGGCGGCACTTAATAATGCAGCAGTATTATCTTCTTTATTCGGGCTGCCGTTCAAGCCGATAATTAACACTCTGTTCACCTCTCCGCAGCATCAACTAAAAACATAATTTAATTTTATTCTAGCTCGGGCAAAATGTTCCTGCAAAAAAAAAATATTTAGCCGGTACTTAATGGAAACCTTGCAAGACTTTTATAAACGGGGCCAGTAGGCGTAAGCCGGCTTTCATACAATATTACTTCGCCAACATGGACTGTTAACCCTGTAATCCCTTCCACCGTTCCCTGTGGGGACAAATGAAATACCTTTTCCGGCTGCTTTTTTAACCGGCCGAGGGTCAGATGGGGAATATATTTCTTGGTATCCCGGGCTAAACCAATTTCCTCGGCGATTTCGTCTATAATTTCGTGCAATCTGGCCAGGTTACTACCCGGATCACAGACCCCAGTCCACAGAACATTAGGATTTTTCAAGTTTGGAAATCCTCCGATTTTCGTGAGCTTAAACCGAAAACTTCCTACACTGCTCAGCCTTTCGGGAATCATATCTTTAAGCCTGCCGATTTGCTGTTCTGAAATATCGCCGAAAAATTTTACAGTCAAATGCAGGTTCTGTCGTTCCACCCATTTTATTCTAAAACCCTCTGGTCCGGCTACCTTCTCAATGGATTCCTGCACAGCGGAAAGCTGCCGTTTGGCCTCACCGGACAGCGGAACAGCCAGAAAGCAGCGTTTCAAACTCAGGGCGCTCACCCCTTTTGACTAATTTTCCTGATCGCTTTTACCGCCTCATCTACCGTATAAGGTAATGTATCTGGCGTAAATTCCGGCAGCCGGCTGAAAATCTGCGCTACGATGGGTAGGCGTAAATTAGCCTGAGAGACAATATCTTTATTCACCAGCAGTTCTTTACCTCCTTCGGCCAGTGTCCTACCCGATTTGATGACAATAATCCGGTCAGCCCATTCCGCGGCCAGATCCATATCATGAGTGGCTAACAGAATAGTTTTACCCCTCTCATAAAAGCCGGCCAGAATCTCCATAAGCACGTCCTGTCCCCCAGGATCCAGATAAGCCGTGGGCTCATCGAGAATTATTACTTCCGGGTCCATGGCCACAACCCCGGCAATGGCCACCCTTTTCTTCTGGCCGAAGCTCAGGTGGTGAGGCGCTTTATCCTTGAATTCCCACATACCTACTAATTTCAGGGCATCCTCTACCCGGGATTTAACTTCATCGCGGCCCAAACCCATATTCAGCGGGCCAAAAGCAACATCGTCCCATGCCGTCATAGCAAATACCTGGTCATCAGGGTCCTGAAATACCAAACCCACCTTATTCCTGATCTCTTTTTCTGTAGCCGGTGATACCTCTATCCCCGCCACTTTAATGCTTCCCTGCTGAGGCAGGTTGATGGCATTCAAGTGCAACAACAGGGTTGACTTACCTGCTCCGTTGGGTCCGACCAAAGCCGTCCGTGAACCCTTTGGTACGGAGAGGGATATTCCTTTTAAGGCGTGGGTATCATCTTTATACCGGTAATGCAGGTCATTTACTTCTATGATATTTTCTATGTCGGCTCCCTTGTTTACCGTACCCATTCTATAACCCCCTCCTGTCCAGGATAACGAGAACAATACCGGCACCAAGCACCAAAACTGTCCAGATAAAATCCTTCGGCATCATCCTAAAATCATGCAGTGTTTTCATTTTCCCCGTATACCCCCGGGAAAGCATAGCCAGATATACCCGTTCTCCCCTCTCATATGCTCTTATAAACAGCGAACCCACCAACTGCCCGAGGGTGCGCAGCGTATGCAGGTGCCAGATATTCTTGCCGGCCACAAAGGCCCTGGCCTTGCGGGCCCGCCGCATACGTTTTAATTCATCCATGGCCACAAAAATATAGCGGACGGTAAATTCAAGAAGCTGTAGAAAAACAGCCGGAACCCGCAGTTCGGCCAAAGCCTTTAAAAGGTAGTTGAACCTTGTCGTCAAGGTCAGAAAAAGCACGGCCAATATGGAGGCCAAAACCCTGCCAAAGAGCATAACAGCTTCCCGGACTCCCTCTTTCGTCGCCGTTAACGTTACCACCCAGAGGTTCACATGAAGCAAAGTCTCTCCCGGCTTGATAAAAGGGAAAATCAAAATCATTATCCCGGCAAAAGGTATGACCCAGGTAATTCGGCTGAAAATATAACTTAAAGGTATTTGGGCAAATATCAGTAACAAAATCCAAAAGAAAGCGGTCGCGAACAAAAGGGCCGGCGTCTTAACCCCGGCAGCGAGGAAAATAAAAACAAGAGTGGTCACCGTCTTGGCCCTGGGATCAATGCGATGAAAAAAGGTATCCATTTGGGCGAATTCGTCAAGGTGAAAATGTTTCATGGTTTGGCTCCCCTGTTGTAATATTCCGGATTTATTATATCACCAACTGGAGCCTTCTTGAAACTTTTTTCAGCAAAGTTTTTATTTCTTAACCCATACGTTTTTGCATGCGGCGTCCTATCCACCTGGCTAAAATGTTAAACAGCAGCACCACTATGATTAAAACTGCAGCCGACCCATCTGCCACGGCCCGCACATCGGGTATAAGACTTTCGGAATTAACCTTCCATATATGAACCGCCAAGGTTTCCCCGGGTCTGAATGGATTGAACGGCGACGTAGGATAAGTTGGGAGCCAGCGTGAAAAATTGAGGTTCGGGCTGCTCATTCCGGCAGTATAAAGCAGCGCCGCAGCCTCGCCAAAGATCCGCCCGGCAGAAATAACAAAACCGGTTATAAGTCCCGGAAATGCTGTTGGCAGCAAAACTTTCACTATCGTCTGCCATTTTGTCGCCCCCAGGGCCAAACTGCCTTCCTTATATTCTTTCTGTACACCGGTAATAGATTCTTCCGTTACCCGGACAATAAAAGGCAAATTAATAACAGACAAAGCAAAGGCCCCGGCCAGTATGGAGTATCCCCAGCCGGTCATATTGACAAAAATTATTAAACCAAAAAGCCCTACAACAATCGAAGGCAAAGATGCCAGGGTTTCTATACAGGTCCTGATGATTTTTACCAGCGGCCCGTTTTTGGCATATTCAGCCATATAAACGCCTGCCAGTAAACCTATAGGCACTGTAATAAGCATAGAAAGGACCAACAGGTAAAAAGAGTTGAAGATTTGAGGCCCAATCCCGCCTCCGGCAGCTATATTTGTCGGAGGACTGGTTAAAAAATGCCAGTCAATCACTTTAGCGCCATGGTAAAGAATATATCCGATCAGAAACAAAAGAAGAGCAATTACAGTAAGCGCTCCGGCCCAAAACATCCCAGTGGCCAATTTATCGGCTGTTCTGGCGTTCACTGGTTAACCCCCCTTTTACTCACCAGTCTGATTATGATAATAAAAAAGAATGACATGATTAGCAGCACCAGGGCCATGGTCCAAAGAGCATTGTTCCAGGGGGACCCCATAGCAGTATACCCCATGTCCATAGTAATTCCACTGGTCAATGTGGTAGCCGGATCAAGTAGGGAATGTGGTATCTTCCTCACATTGCCCAGCACCATTTGGACTGCCAGCGCTTCTCCGAAAGCTCTGGCCAGGCCCAGGATCAGTCCTGTCATGATGCCGGGCAAGGCTGCCGGAAACAGGACTCGGCGAATTAATTGCCAGCGCGTACTACCCAAAGCATAGGAGGCTTCTTTATATGAATTAGGGAGTGCCTTAATCCGGTCTGTGGCAACACTGACGGTAGTAGGCAGAATCATAACGGCGAGGACCAGACCGGCAGCCAAAACACTGACCCCTAATCCGCCAAAGGTGCTTCTTATGAAAGGTACCAGGACACTCAGGCCAATCCACCCGTATACTACAGAAGGGATACCGGCTAACAGTTCAACGGCAGGCTGCAAAAATCTTTGACCAATGCTTGGCGCTATTTCCGTAATAAAAAAGGCGGAAATGATGCTTAACGGCGCGCTTAGCAACACTGCGAACAATGAGACTACAATCGAGCCTGCCAAAAAAGGCAAAATCCCGAATGAAGGGCCTCCTTCGGCTGCGCTACGATCGGGGAACCAATCGGTGTTTAAAAATACATTGGAAAAACTAATGTGGTTGCTGAAAAAGATGGCCAAACCTTTGGAAGCAATAAAGAAAATAATTGAAATCGTGAGCACAATTACCAGAGCTACACATAAAAAAGAAGCCCATTTACCAATTAACTCGTTTTTCACATTTTTTAAATTCAACGTTCCAAACACCCCTAATCAAAATAAAAACCACTCATTAATAAAAGCATGATGGGACAGCCCCAACAAAATTGAAGCTGCCCTGGCCTGAATTAACTTTCTTAAAAATATGCTTTTACTTCGCGCCTTTCTCTACCTTCATTTCAGTTACCGGTATATAGCCCAACTTTGGAACAAGAGTTTTCTGAACATCGTCGGAAAGCATATAATCCAGGAAAGCCTTGGTTAAACCCTTAGGTTCACCCTTGGTATACATGTGCTCATAAGACCAGACAGGATACTTTCCTTCGACAATGTTTTCCTTGGTGGGAGCGACTCCATCAAGGCTTACAGCCACTACGCTCTTATCAACATAGGATAATGCTAAGTATCCAATCGCGCCAGGGGTTTCTGCAATAATCTTCCTAACGGTTCCCGAAGAATCCTCTTCAATTCCACTGGCTTCCTCCGCACCATCCAACGCGTATTTCTTGAAGGTAGCACGAGTACCGGAACCTTTTGGCCTGTTCACCAAGGTAATTTTTTGGTCTATACCTCCAACATCTTTCCAATTAGTAATTTTGCCGGTAAAAATATCAATTAACTGCTGTTTGGTAAGGTTGTTGACCTTAACCTTGGGGTTTACCACCGCAGCCATGCCCACAACGGCTACCTTGTGGTCAACTAACTGGCTGGCATCGATACCGTCTTTTTCTTCAGCGAAAACATCAGAGTTTCCGATATTAGCTGCTCCCTGGGAAACCTGGGTAAGACCTGTACCGCTTCCTCCACCGTTAACAACTATTTGGGCATCCGGATTCTCACTCATAAACTGCTGTGCTGCCTGGTCCACCAATGGTTGTAAAGCTGTTGAACCAACAGCGGTAATTGAACCGGCAATCCCATTTTCTCCTGCTGTTTGTCCCTGATTGGTTCCTTCCTGGTTTGTCTTATTGGTTCCTTCCTGGTTTGTCCCACTGCATCCTACGACAGCGAAAACTAGCAATGCTGCCAAAGTTACTAATAAGATCTTTTTCAATTTTTGCACTTTTTTGCCCCTCCTTTAAATATTCTAATTATTTTTCGATGGCCAACCTTTGCCACAATTCACATTATAAAACACAACTGTTAACATCCAATTATGACATTGTTAAGGTTATGTTAATTAATGTGAACTTTGCGTAAAAGAAAAAAAGCGGCACCAGATGCCACCTGTTTAGGTGAAGAAATTTCATGCAACAGTCTTCTTTTTTCAGATTAATGAAAAGGTATTCTTCTTTAGGCCAATTCTTTAAAACGATAACCCACACCGCGCACTGTTTCTATAAAGCCGGGCTGAGAAGGATCCCGTTCAATTTTCTGACGTAAGTGGTAAATGTGTACATCAACTGTACGGGTGTCGCTCGTATAATCAAAACCCCATAGGGTAGATAACAGGAAATCCCTGCTGAAAACCTTACCCGGGTTGTTTATCAGAAGGACAAGTAATTCATATTCTTTTAATGTCAGGTCCAGTTTCTCCCCATTTAAAAAAACCTCATACCGGGCAGGTCGCACAACCAAGGGCCCATAGGCTATCTCTTCTTCAACCTTTCTATCGGCATGTTTAATAAGGCCGGTTCTTCTCCGCAACCTGGCCTTCACGCGCGCTACCAACTCCCGTGGGCTGAAAGGCTTTGTTACGTAGTCATCGGCCCCCAACTCGAGGCCAATGATTTTGTCCATTTCATCAGACTTGGCCGTCACCATGATTACCGGTATATCTGCCGTTTCCGGCTTTTTGCGCAAAGTCCGGCATACTTCCAGCCCGTCTATCCCAGGTAACATCAGGTCGAGAAGAATTAAATCAGGCCTATAATTTTCTGTTTCCTTGATGGCAGTAAGTCCGTCTTGGGCTACTTTAACATCGAATCCTTCCTTTTGAAGAACGAATCTAACAAGTTCAATTATGTGATGCTCGTCGTCAACAATTAATATTTTAGCCACTTTTACCACCATACCTAAAAGAATTCTAACCCCATTTTAGGATAGGTATGTAAAGGGGCTATTATTTAATAGTTAAATTTTTGTTAATCTTTAGTTAAAAAACTAAATTAAATAAGTTTGTTAAAGTTTTCCTTCCATAACCAACCGCATTATATCCCGCCTGCTAACAAGGCCAACTAATTTTCCATCGGCCAATATGGGCACGTTTTTTATTTTTTCCCGGACCATCACTCTGGCTATTTCCGAAATGGGGGTATCCTCACTGGCTGTAAACAGCTCTTCGGTCATTACTTCCCTCGCTGTAGTTCCCGACCTTTTATTTATTGATTTAATCATTTCGCGAAGTTTTCCTAAAAAAGCTACTCCTACATCGACAGGCTCCCCATCAGAATAAGCACGGTAGATTATATCACCTTCCGTAACCACTCCTAAAACCTTTAAATTATCATCAACAATAGGCAGCATACTGACGTTGAAGTTCAGCATCATCCTTATTAATTCCTGAATGCTGTTTTCAGGTTTGCCGGTAAGCACATTGGTATGCATTACTTCTTTAGCCAGCATTGATTCCACTCCTTACCGCGTTTTTGATCTTAATTCATGTTATCATACAAAACCTGGTTTTGTAAACATTGGTAAAACTCTTGCTGGCGTGACTGGCATCTTTATATTAACATTTGTTTTTCATTGAGAAAAAATCAAGAAATGATGTAGTAACAAGCATCCACTTCCTCGTCATCAGCCTGAGCCAGGACAGCACCCAGTTGAGAAAGGTGTTCCGCTTCCCTGAGGCTTTCTCCTGTACCGATCATGCGGCGTCCTACTGCCCTGCTGGCCTGTGATTCCGGATGGTCCATTACGAATTGCATAATTTCTTTTACTTTTTCGTTTTTATCCATTTCCTTAACACCTCCGGTTTTAGTATGCCTCAAGCCGTTCTAAAAAAACCGGAAGTTAAACTTGCCCGTCTCTTGTAAACTTGAATACATAATAGTTTTGGCCGTGTATTTGGGTTTTCCCACAAAAAACGGTCTGTTTTTTAATAAATTTTCCAAGACTGTCCTGATCCTCTGTAAAAAGCGGCCATTTGTTGAACTGGGCAATATTTGTATCAATTACTATGTAATCGGGGGATATTTCCTGCAAAGCCGTTTCCGCGGTTTTGCGTTCCAGATCCATAATCATGCGTACATTATGAAAACCTATGACACGACAGTCATCCAAATAAACAGCCAGGCTGGGCTGGGCGATCACCGTGGAATGAGGTTCGACCAAATTTTGCAGTGTCGCTGCACCATCATTGCCGTTTCTATACCCGGAAAAACTTTTTACTATACCTATCCCATTTGTGAAAATGAGCACAATCAAAAGAAAAACTAAACCTGTGCTTCTGTGTTTTTTCAGAGAATAGGCAGCATATAATGCCATGTAAGGAATTACCAAAGCGACGTAATAATTAATATACTTATTTGGCACAAGAACAACCAGTCCCAGGAAATTGACGGCCTGAATGAGCAGCAAGGTTTTGGCCTCGTTATCTTGTTTCTTGGTTAGACCAACAATCATCAATAAGGCTAACGGAATGAGCCAGAACAGCCATTGCCTGGCCTCCTGCAACAGCCGCAAAAAATTTTTTAACTGGACTAAAGGACCGCCCAGCCACCCGCTGTTTGCATAAAGATACCTCTGTACCGTAAAATACTGTCTGACAAATTCATTCAGATCCCCAATTACAAAGGAAAAAGTTATAAGTACGGGAAAAGCAAGGGCAGCAAAAAACCGTTTATCTACTGACGCTTTTAACTTAAGTAATATTAAACCATCCAAAACGGTAAAAATACCAACCGGATGGTTCAGCACAGCCAAGCTGCCAATGAACCCGGCCTCTACCGGTCGTTTGTTCCAGGCAAAATAAAACGACGCCAGGGATAACAACAGGGTAAGCATCTCCATGCGCCCTATACAGGCCACCCAGATGAAAAGCACATTAAATACCAGTAAAATAGGAAACAGATGAGGTACCCCTAGGTTTTTGCCTATTTTATAAGCGAGGAGTAATGACAATAATCCCAGGAAGGCAGACAGTATTTTGATAGACCAGCAGTTAAAGCCGAACAATTTTATTGGTATGTACATTAACATTATGTATAAGGGATGTTGCCAGTAGGTTTTCGTCTGAAATTGAAATAGCCCGCTCATGGACGTGGTACCGAAATGACCTTCCTGAACAAAGTTTCTGGCCGGCTCCGCAAACAGGACTTCATCCATGGTTACCGGCATTTTCCCAAGCAAAGGAAAAGTATTGGCAATATAAAACATTAAAGCCAGCACCATTAATAACCTGGACAAGTTTTTGTGTGACAAACTAATTTGCATACGAACTCCACCAACCAAACCATGGTCCCGCCCGAAAAAATGAATTGTACATTACTGTTAATTGTTACCTTATTAATTATATTGTAACAATCTTCTAATTGCGCCGTCAATGAAAAACCGTAAAAAAAAGATAGGCGTCTGCCTATCCCCTTTGAAAAATCTTTTTAACTGGCCAGATTGGTTCTTTTTTCATTTAATATCTTATTAAATTCCTCCTGAGCCGAACGTCGCTTTACTTCTTTTTCTATAAGTTCTTTTATTCTGGCAGCCCGCGATTTGATAGACATGGGGCCGTTACTGGCCTCCTGCTCCTGCCATAAATACTCGTCTGCCAAACGCTCCAAAATCATTTTGGGAACTTGTCTTTTAGCATCGCTGGTAATGGTAAAATGAAAAAATCTCTGCACGTCTATTCCCCCTCAATTTTTCCATCTTTTTTATGGAGTTCACATCAAAAATTATCATTTTTCCAATATTTTACCTTAATATGTGATTAATTTCAACATTTTTTGCTCATCTTTCAATAAAACTTGATTTTTATATTAATATTGGAAAATTATGTTTTGGGGATTTCAACAGTCAACCGGTTGCCTTTAAAATAAACCTGGGCTTTTTCCGCCGCAATTCTCTTTGGCAATCTGTAGCACTGGTAAAAACTTTTCCAACTGGCAGCAGCCGAATGACTGTTTTTCTCTGAACTGCTTGTTTGCCCAAATACTTCCACCTTATCCCCTTCAACTCTTACATCCAATTTATTTTTTAATTCTTCCGGGACGATAAAATGCAGCAGGGTCCTGTCCCGCTCCTCCTGCACCTTTATGTGGTGCACGTCTATACCCTCAAAAAACTTATCCAAAGCCTTCAACTGAGCATTAAAGTAATTCTCAACAGCCCTGAAAAAATGCTCCAGGTTCCTGATGGCATCCCACGGTATCAGATCACTCATAAAAATCACTCCCCAAAAGGCCGTTTCTACTACTATTATATTAATCACCCTTTGCGGTTGTGATTTTTACCAAATCCTGGAATTCTGACAGTACCAGGTCAGGTTTATACCTGCGCAGCGTTTCAATACCATGGACACTCCACTTCACAGCAGCCGAACCTACACCGGCATTGACAGCACACTGGATGTCGAAGGGGCTGTCACCAACCATGAGAACTTTTCTTTTTGCCGGATGGTTGAGAATTTCCATGGCTCTGTTGATGGGAGCAGGATTGGGCTTATGGGCTTCCGTATCTTCAAAAGCTATCAGAGCATCAAAAAAACGGTCCAGGGAAAACAGACGCAGCCCCTTAAGAGCCACCTTTTTGATTTTTGAGGTAACTACCGCCATTTTAATACCTTTCTTACGCAGTTCCGTTAAAGTCTCCCTGACACCGGGAAAAAGAGTGGTAAGCTCGTCATGTTTTTCCTGATTAAAGGTTCTGTATGTATGGAGCATTTCCTCTACCTGGTCAGGGTCAAAAACTTTCATTATATCGACCAAAGGCACCCCAAAATAGGGATACAGCTCTTCATCAGAAACTTCCCGCCCCAAGTGTTTTTTAAAGGTATACCGGAAAGACTCCAGTACCAAAGTATTGGTATTGAGTAATGTTCCGTCCAGGTCGAACAAAATGCAATTATAGGCCATCCGATTATACCTCCCGGAAAATTTCAGTACAAAAATAGTATATCATCATTGTGAAGGCTATTTTTCTATGCCTGTAAAGCCTCACAAATGCCATATTTATAAATTATTGCCGAAGATCAAAAGTTATAACAACAAGCACCACAGCAGCCCTAAGGGTAATACGCCAAGTAATTTAAATCATTATTAAAAATCAAAAACTACAGATGATCCCTGGTTTTGCTTGGCAACTCGTTTTAATTCTGCTGCAATTTCGCCGATTTCCAAATAATTGCGGAATTTTCGTTTAGTATTATTAACTGCCGCCAATGATATGGACATAATCGGAAATTTTTCCGGCCGGCCGCGCCGGTTAGTAACTTCTATAAATCCTAGGGCAAGGTCCTTAGGATCGTATAAATTCCGGATATTTTTATCAAAGTTTTCAAGAATATAGTTGGCTATGTTTTTCGCGTATTCCGGTTTTGTGATTATAACAAAATCATCGCCGCCGATATGGCCAACAAAATCATCACCTGAACCAAACCTTACCAGGCTGTCACTTAAAATCTGGGCAGTTAGGAGAATAGCTTTATCTCCATTTTCAAAACCATACTTGTCATTAAATGCTTTGAAGTTATCCAAATCGGCATACAAGACCGTAAAGTCCCCATTTTCTTCCACTAAGGCTTTTAATTTTGCCTCAATGATAAGGTTACCCGGCAGACCGGTAAGTGGATTTGAATTTTGAGCACAGGAAATTCTCATTTTGGTAATGTTATTGAGCATGCTCATTATGGAAACTACTCCAGCATATTTCCCTCCCTTGTCAACCACTATTATAAGGTCATAAAGATTATATTCGTCACGGCTCATAGCAATTTGTGAAGCATCTTCAAGAGGCATGTCCGCATGCACAATTAAAGGCGATTTATCCATAATTAACGCTACCGGCCTGTTTTGATAAAGAGATACACCATAGTTCGTACCAAGTCTGTAATAGAGTTTGTTTTTCATAACAAGGCCGACAGGCTGACCATTTTCTACTACAACCAGACCGTTTAGATTTTTTTCATGTAAAATTTGTTCAACTTTGCTGACAGGGGTTTCTTTTTCTATTGTCTGTGTTAACTCTGCAATCTCTCCTATACGTATACCCAACCCGATGAACTGGTTATGCAGCTTAAGCGGTTTCGAGGTATTATTCAGATTTGCAATAAGCCTCATTGCTTCCGGAGTAATCTCCGGAGCCGGGTAGGACGGCCTGGCCAGATAGTACCCCTGCACATAATGTACTCCCAAATTATAAAGGGCTATTAACTCTTCACGGGTTTCCACTCCCTCCGCAATTATCTTTGCATTTACCGCGGCAGCAAGCTTTACCATTGCCTCAACAATAGCCTGTTTTGGGAGACTGGTATGAATTCCCCTGATGATAGACATATCAAGTTTTATATATTCCGGCCTCAATTCGACTATGGCCTGCAAACTGGAATAACCCGCGCCCGCATCATCAACGGCTATTGTGTACCCCTGCTCCCGGTAATGACATAATGATCGGCAAAAACTGTCAAAATCAGTAATAGCTGTGCGCTCCGTTATTTCAAAAGTAACCTGTTCGGGTTTAAAACCGCGGAGGGTAACACATTTTTTCGTTTTTCCGTTTTGGAAATGGGGGTCATTAACAACTTCTGCATTCATGTTGAGAAATAGCTGTTGGTGCGATTTTAAATCATGGATGTTGTTTAATGCTTCTTCGCGGCAAATTTGTTCCAACGCAAAAAGCAATTGGTTGTCCATAGCGGCCTGAAAAAGGTCAACTGGAGAAAATAATGGACTGCCCTCCGGCCCACGGGTAAGGGCTTCATAACCCATAATTTCTCCGGTTTTTATATTGACAATCGGTTGGTATACAATCCTGATTTTCCTTTCTCTTATTATGTTTTCAAGTTCTTTACGCCTAAACGGCGGGTGATTAGAACAATCCTTTCGTTTTGTCTCGCTTACATTAACCGTACCTTCCATTTCCGCACCTACTCTCTTCCATAAAAGTATTGGAGTAAAAAACCATATCACTTATTATAAGTGTAGCTTATCTTTTTAAAAATTACGTTAAAAGATTTTTAAACTTTAATTAATTGCGTTGACCAGAAATTTTTAACCAGATTTTGAGATGGGCCAACTTCACGTTAATTTGGCTTTAACATGAATAGGAGATAATAGGTGCATAACTAAAATATCAGGAAAGTGGGTTAATTTGCCTCAATTCAGTGTGAAATAACGCCGGAAAACGGCCAAATGTTTTAAACTTACTTTTTCCCTTTTTTACCCACCACAATGTATTTGACCGTCATTTTATACGGCAGGACAGAAGCATTGCCTAAATAATCATAAACCTTTAAAAAGTAAATTCCGGATTTTTTAATCGGCAGGGTGAACAGCTCTTCTTCCCCCACCAGAGCCTGGTCTACCCGGGTAATCAAACGACCGGCGGAATCATATAGCTCAATAACCCCGTCAATATCGTTGGGGGGCTCCAACTTTAGGGTCAGTTGGGAAGAAGCAGGTATAAATATTTTAAACCAGTCCACGTCTTCTGTTCCCATGAATGTAGGGCTGAATACGGCATTGTTGCCCAAAGGTTTGGCCGTTTGCATTGTATTGTTGTTTTCCCAATAATCAGGCACAGCTTTAAAACTCCGGACCAGTAACGTATATGTCCCTTTGGGGACCTTGCCGGGGAACTCAGCCCAGCCATTTACAGCCAAATAATACCGTCCCGGCTTGGAAGCCATGAAAACCCCGGCATCGACACTCCCGCCGCCGCCGGAATTGATTTGAGCAACATAATCCAGGTCAGGGTAATCATACTTACCTTCATTTGCTTTGTCGTTCCCGATATCTTCCCTTTTCCTGCCCTCCGGCTCCCGGAAAACTGCTACCATAGTATCCAGCCCCTGAGGCGGAATTATCTTTATCAGTACCGGTCCTTTTTCATAGATATCCAGGACATAATAATCTATATCATTCATCGGATAAAGGGTGCCTGTTTTCGTCTCTCCCAAGCCGATAGGAACAGATTTCTCGTATGTATCATTTATCTCGGCATCCACAAAGTTAAAGCTGTCAAAAGTCAGGGTAAATTTGTAGTCACCTGTTATATCCCCCAGATAATTAGCTATACTGATGTAGTATTTCCCTGGAGCAACTTTAAACCGCTGAGATTCGGCCGGGTCGGGCGGGACCGACACAAAAGGATCCGGCGACCCGTAATTTAGAAAGCTCACGGGTTCCATTTTTTCGTCATAAATTGTTATATCCGGGATAAGGGTTGTTACCGCCTGCCAGTCAAAGATAACAATCCCCGTCTTACTTACCTCAAATTGGTACCAATCCCGGTCTTCCGCACCGGAAAAATTGGCTTCAACTTGGCTGCCCAGTTCTATCGGGCGGGCATCTTTCTCTGATTCGTTCGGTTCATACCGGTCCTTAGGAGGATTGTACTCCGTTACCTGTAAAGTATATGGGCTATTCACCGCACCTTTGGTTTTATCATATACCCTGAGATAGTAATATCCGGCCCCTTCTATATACGGTTTAAAAGTTCCTGTTTCATTTTTACCCTGTCCACCGGTATCAATTATCTGGTCGGCATGTTGGCCATTATCCCATAAATCTCCTTCCGTTCCCTTGTCTCCGGCGAATCCATCAGCCGGCGGCTCACCTATAACCTCGACAGCAAGATCAAGACCGGCCGGGACTTCCGTATCAATTTTGTAGATATTCCCTGGCATTACATATACCTTATACCAGTCTTCGTCGCCACAAGGATTTATGGCTGCCGATACTTTGCGGCCCAATTCCACTTTTTTGGCATCCTCCAAAGTATCATTTCTCTCCCACATATCAGGAACCAATTCATTTTTCTCCAATATCTGAGCCGTCAAAGTGTATAACTCCTGAGACCAACGGTTATGGTTGCCAAAGACCCTGAAGAAATAATCACCGGCAGGCAAATCGCCAATGATACCGTATACTGCTTCGCCGACTTTCACATTAGAATCGGGTTTAGGAAAAAGCCCCCAGGCATCAAAGCGTGTATCGGCATCTCCCGCTTCTTCCATAGAGTTAAAAGCGTTCAGCATTTCTCCCTGTTCACTATAAATTTCTATGGCAGGAGTAACTTTACCGGCCGGCAGTAATTCAAACTGCAGGCTTGCTCTGTCTGGCACAGAAATCCGGTACCAGTCCTCATCAGCCCCATAATCAAGTTTTTGGGTCACTGGCCGGCCACTTTTTATATATTGGGCATCTTCCTGCCGATTGTTGGCCACGTCTATTTTATCAAAAGAAGTAGTCAGCGCTTTAAATATATCTATCCTTCCGTGACCATACTGAGGGTCCCAACCGGGTTCTCCCAGGTCCTTTGCGGAAGATTCTATGATTTGCCTGACCTCATCAGGCGTCAACCAAGGTTTGGCGCTTATCAGCAAAGCCGCCAGGCCTGCAACCTGCGGCGCTGCCATGGAAGTTCCGCTTAACTCGCCATAGGTAGACCCTTTATGTGGGTCCCAATATGTACTGAAGATCTTTTCGCCGGGCGCACATACATCAATTTCCGGTCCATAACTTGAAAAATCAGCCAATTTATCGTTTTTATCAGTAGCGGAAACAGCAATTACCTGTGAAAGAGCTGCCGGATAACTGATATACTGATTCGCCCAGTTTCCAGCGGCTGCCACCATAATGACTCCCTTTTTTCGGGCATACTCTATAGCCTCATTCAACATGGTTGAATTGGCCATGGTGCCAAAGCTCATGTTAATAACATTGGCCCCATGGTCAGCAGCCCAGATTATTCCGTCGGCAACACTGATATCACTGCCGCCCCAATAATCAAAAACCTTGACTGGCATTATTTTGCAGTTACCGGCCACTCCGGCAATGCCAATCCCGTTATTCGATACGGCAGCAGCTATTCCGGCCACATGGGTTCCGTGTCCGTCATCATCACGGTTACTCTTTAATGGATTTACAGTGTTCGTCCCCGGAACAAGCTTGTTGCGCAAGTCCGGGTGGTTCACGTCCACACCGGTATCTAAAACCGCAATAATTACGCTTTTTCGACCCTGGGTAATATTCCAGCCCTGTTCAGCATTGATTTTCTTTAATGCCCACTGCCTGAAATACATGGGGTCCCTGGGCAAAGCAAAGGGTTTGTAAATATAGTTTGGCTGGACATTCTGCACCAGAGGGCTGGTTTTTAGTTTTTTAACCAGCATGGGAATATCCTGCCCTCCGGTTGTACCGGCCAGTATATAATTGAGCCTGGTATCCTTTTTTAATACGGTAAGCCTATTGTTTTTAAGGAATTCCCGCTGTTCCCGGTTATTACCCCTGAGTTTCAGAATAACTTGATCCTTTAAAAACATAGTATCCATTTTAACAGGTAGCCTGGCTGAATTGCTTGTCGTAGTTCCTGTTGCGCTTCCCGCCGGGGATATCCCAGGA
The DNA here is from genome assembly GCF_059412445.1 of Thermincola sp. GK-1. Classification (NCBI taxonomy): domain Bacteria; kingdom Bacillati; phylum Bacillota; class Clostridia; order Eubacteriales; family Thermincolaceae; genus Thermincola; species Thermincola sp. GK-1. The sequence continues at coordinate 167,729 of NZ_JBSQAT010000004.1, read as the reverse complement.
AAAAGCACTGATATAACCATTGTCAGCAGCAAAATAATACTAAATATTTTCTTGGCTTTGAACACGTCCGCTCCCCCTTAATATTTATGTACATGCTATATAAGTATTAACCGTTTTCCAGCTTTATCCTGCAAAATAAGGGGAAGTCTAAAAAATATTTTCTTAACCGTTACTCCGGGAATGCAGGTTGCTGCTGCACCGGTGAAGCAGCATGTTGGCAGGATGAAGGAAGGGTGGGATGACCCGGCTACCCCGGAGCTTGGTGCCGGAGAATGGAGGCAGGGTAGGAGGGTGTCTCCGCTACCGGGGAGCTTGGTGCTGCAAACCCTGGCCGTTCAGGCAGCGTTCCCGAACTCGATGGCTCATGTTGCATTTCTAATAAGCCGGGCCGCCTCCCGTCCGGTCACCCAGCATATGTTGCGTGCCGCAGATAGGAAAAGGGGAGGTTAAATGATTCCTCCGCTCCGGGCGAAATCTCCATCGGATAACCGCTCCCGCTTACGCGGCTCGCGGACCGATGGACGATTTAAGCCCCGCTCCGGAAAACATTTAACCTCCCTTATCAACATCCCGGGGCGCCCTACATAAGTTGAGTGCCGGACTTCCCGGCGGCCTTCGCCATCTTCAAACATGCGGGAACTCCTCTGCCTGCCCGGCAGCGGTTTTGCGGGCGCAGTCGCTCCCAAACGGTAGGCGGAGAACCCTGCCTACCCTGCCTTGGGTAAGGGTGAGAAAGAGGCCGCCCGGTGAAACAATAAGTTGCGACCTGGCTGAGGGCAGATAGCCGGTGTTGACGACAGTGAGGGCTTGAAAAATCACTGTTTCCGGCATGGACGCCTCAATCCCGAGGACGTATTTATTTAAACCGCAGAAGCCACAGAGAATTCACAGAAGACACGGAGAATTAATGGTAAAAGCAAAGTATATAGATTATCTAAACAATGAAATTTTGATTAGTTTCTTAGTAATTTTCTTGTTCAGTTTTTTCCCAGTTTTTCTCTGAGTCCTTTGTGGTAGATGGTTGCTGGCCGTAACCTCGGAGCAACGGTTGTTTCACCGGAAGAGCGGCAAACTTTTACTCCCGACCAAGCTATGATGGAAGTGCAAGTGAAGCAGCACGTTGACAGGGTGGGTGGGGTATCCCGGCTACCACCGAGCTTAGTGCTGCATAACCTTGTTATGGAAAGGAGATAGCCGCTGTAGAGGTAAAACAACCGTTGCTTCAAGGTTACGGGCGGAAACGATTTACCACAGAGCAGTCATTACTTACCAGGTAGATTATTATTCCTCTTACAGCAGATACTTTTTCCAGATGGCTGATCATGTTTCTAAACACCAATGGCTCTACCGGAGCTTTATCTGCAATACTTTCCTGATAGGCTTTTGTGCTGCTGTTGATAAAGTTTATGCCCATACCTAAAATCGACAGGTTTGCTTTTCTGCAAGTTTAGTGCTTCAACATGAAATTTATACTAATGTGACCCGACTTCTTTTTCCTGCAGATGTAACTTATTAACCCACTCCAGGGCCTGGACATACAATTCTGGCATTTCATTCTCGTTTAAGCCTAATTTCTCAGCGTACCTGATAAAAGCGTTCCAATCTCCTCTTTCATAAGCCTTTATCATGTTCAGCACATCGAGATAATAGCAGGTCTTGCCCATTAGGGCCAGCCTTATCTGCTCACTTACGGGCATGTCCGTAAGTATGGCGGACATGGGCCTGCCAACAAGTACGTCAATCATGGAAAACAGGCCTACCATAAACAGCTCTGATTCACAGCCCTGCAAACCAATGCCGGGAGCAATTAATTCTCCCAGCCTGGCCCTAATAACGGAGCAGGTCATAATTTCATCTGGTTTATCCTTGGCCAGGCTCCGGAGAGCTAATAAAGATATCCATTTTCTAATTTCATTAATTCCCAACAATACCAGGGCTTGTCTTATGGAAGTTATTTTTGTCCGAAAACCGAAAGCGGCGGAATTAATAAACTTCAACAGTTTATACGACAAGGATACATTTCTTTTCACAATACTTTCCAAGCCCTCAAAGTCTATGTCCGGTTTATTAATCTCCTGCAGGACATGCAGGTAGTGCTGTTTATATACAGGAACGTCCCTACAGGAAATAACTGACGGCCTGCTGAAGAAATACCCCTGAAAATAGGAATAGCCTGTCTTCAACGCCAGTTCAAAATCCTCCCGGGTCTCTACCTTTTCTGCCAAAAACTTTATTCTGCCTGAGCCCAACTTCCTGAAAATGTTTTTCCTTTGCGCTGGACTTGTTTTCATAAAATCAATTTTAATAATATCGGCAAACTCCAGCATTGACTCAAAAGGACTGCCCGTCGTAAAATCATCCAGCACCAGAGTGAAACCCATTTCCTTAAGTTTCCGGCAAGACTTAATCACTTCATCGCTGCACTTGATGTTTTCCAATATTTCCACTGCCACCATGTTAGGTGGAAGATTGGCCGGCAGACCGCTCTTTAACAGGTTTTCCGTAAAGTTAATATAGGCTTTTTTCTTGCCTGTCAGTGATTCGAGGCCGATGAGCAAAAAACTGTTGGCAATTACTTCTGATGTGGCCTGGTCTCCGTTAGCACAAACGTATTGATTTTCTGGACCCGCCCGATATAAAAGCTCATAACCGCAAACCTTCTGCTGTCTGTCAAAAATAGGTTGTCTGGCCACGAATACATTCAATTTATTCCCCATAAGGGACCCTTTCCCCCCCTTAAAATCAAGTGCCTGCTTGTAAGGCAAACAGGCTAGATTTCTGACTTTGCAGCCTGGCGGCCATAGCACACGGAAAAGTAATCTCTGGTTATTAACTACGATAACTACGCCAGTGCCTTAGGCCCTTGGCTTTGCGTCCCTGTCTTTCGACAGGTTTGCCCTACTATGAATTTAAGATTTGTTGACCAAAGTTTTAATGATACATAATTCTAAAAATGTTACATTAAATTAGTAACTTTATTTTCTTGTAAAAGTAAATGGATAAAGCCTCTAAACACAGTCCTGGACCGTTATTAGCAGGTCTGAGCACTCATCCATAAACAGTGATATTCAGTTCTTTTACTACCAATAATGACCAATAAGGTGAGCTGTTTTTCTTGGATAATTTGGCCATATCTATACTCGCAAGGTATTGTTAAAGCACAATATGTAGAAATATGTTTGATAAGAAACTATTTTTAATAAATATGTCACTAATTAGCAGGATTAATTATTTTCCCGTCGTATAAAAGTCGTATAAAATATGTATAGTAATTTTTGGTATGCTACATTTTTAGAAATAAGTTATATGTTATTCTTCTATAAATGTGCATATGTTACACCAGGCACCACACAAAAAATTCCTGCCCGTTTGCAATGCATCCGGGTAGGAATTTTTGTTTTCACAAATATAACCTCTTTTTTTCACCGAAAGATGCCAGTTTTAAAGAACCCGGGCAGCGCCACGGTAAACTAAACCGCGCATACCGTCCACAGTGACGGTTTGGCCGTCCTCCAGAATAGATGTAGCGCCGTCGGCCCCCACCACCACCGGGATACCCAGGTTCAGGCCCACTATGGCGGCGTGAGAGGTCAGACCTCCTACTTCCGTTATTATGGCGGCACATTTTTCGATAGCCGGTACAAATTCCTTTTCCGTGCTGTTAGTAACCATAATGTCACCCGGCTCAATTCGCTGCAGGGCTTCTCTGGCGTTTTTCACTATTTTCACTTTCCCCGTTACGGCCCGGGCGCCGATACCGGCTCCCCTGAGCACCACATCGCCCACGATATGCACCTTGAGCAGGTTGGTTGTCCCCGGAACCCCCACCGGCACACCGGCGGTAATGACTACCAGGTCGCCGCATTTAATCAAATTGGCTGCCAGCGATGTTTGGATAGCCTCGGCGATCATTTCGTCAGTACCTGTCGTTTCAGCGACCAGTAATGGATATACGCCCCAGACCAGGTTCAACTTGCGCACCACGCTCATCTTTGGCGTCACAGCAATGATCGGAGCATGGGGCCGGTATTTGGAAACCATCCGGGCTGTGTACCCTGATTTGGTGGAAGTTATGATGGCCGCAGCTCCTAAGTCAAAAGCCGTAGTACAGGTGGCGTGGCTGATGGCATCGGTAACAGTGCGCATAGGGGACGCTTCCCGTTTTATTGAAAGCTCTTTGTACCGCAGCGCGACTTCTGTACGTTGGGCTATCCTGGCCATTATTTCCACGGCCTCCACCGGGAACTCGCCTGCCGCCGTTTCGCCCGACAGCATGATGGCATCGGTCCCGTCAAAAATGGCGTTGGCGATATCCGTAGCTTCAGCCCTGGTAGGCCGGGGGTTATGCACCATGGATTCAAGCATCTGAGTGGCAGTAATAACCGGTTTGCCGGCCCGGTTACATTTTTCTATAATCATCTTCTGCACCAGGGGGACTTCTTCGGTGGGGATCTCTACCCCCAGATCGCCCCGCGCCACCATTATGCCGTCGGCCACTTTCAGTATTTCGTCTATGTTCTCCATGCCCTGGCGGCTTTCAATTTTAGCAATAATGGATATGTCGGCATCCTTCTCTTCCAGGATCCTCCTGATGGCCAGCACGTCACCTGCCGTTCGCACAAAAGATGCAGCGATAAAGTCGAAACCGTGTTCCACGGCAAAGTTGATGTCTTCCACATCTTTTTCCGTAATGGAAGGCAGTTTAACCTTCACCCCCGGGATGTTCACATTTTTCCGGCTGCCAATTTCGCCTCCGTTGACAATCAGGCATTCTACATAATCATCTACTACTTTTTCCACTCGCAATTCCACCAGGCCGTCAGCTATCAGGATCCGGTCGCCGGGTGCCACATCCTTTGTTAAATCAGGATAGCTTAAAGACAGGAGTTCCTCTGTTCCTTCCACTTCTTTAGGGGTTAGTTTTATCTTACGGCCGTTAACCAGGCGTATCTTTTCTGTCTTCAAAACACCGGTCCGGATCTCAGGCCCCTTGGTATCAAGCATAATCGCAACAACAGTCCCTGTTTTGGCCGCTGCTTCCCTTATGTTTTTTACCCTCGCCAGATGCTCTGCATGGGTACCGTGGGAGAAATTCAGCCGGGCCACATTCATGCCTTTTTCTATCAGCTGGACAAGTTTCTCCACAGATTCACTGGCTGGGCCGATAGTACAAACTATTTTAGTTTTCCTCACCTTACGGATCCTCCTTACCAAAAACATTTATTCTTTAAAATCATGCTTTGAGTTTTTCCACAATTTTACCTGAAAGCATAATTTCCTAAATATTGAAAAGAACGGGGATAAAAACCCATAAGGTTTCATCCCCGCTTTGTTTAAATTGCCAGTATGCCGGCCAGCTCATAAACAGAATGGTCGATAGTCCGTTTTTCGCTTAAAGCACAATCAAAGTCAACGGCCACTAAGTCGTTATGCTGGCGGGCAATCATCTTCCCGCTCGCCCCGGCTTTTATCAAATCAACAGCCAAAGCGCCCATCCGGCTGGCCAGCACCCGGTCAAAGGCCGTAGGCGTACCTCCCCTTTGGAGATGGCCAAGAATGGTCACCTTGGTGTCAAACCCCGTTTTTTCTTTGATCTGCTTTCCTATTTCAATACCGCTGGCAGCACCTTCCGCAACTACTATGATGCTGTGCAATTTTCCTCTTTTCTGCCCCCGGTGCAGTTTTTCAATAATCTCATCGATACTGAAAGGGATTTCGGGAATCAAAATTGATTCCGCGCCTCCGGCCAAGCCTGCTTCCAGGGCTATATACCCCGCGTGCCTGCCCATAACCTCGATTACGTAAGTACGCTCATGGGAAGTAGCCGTATCACGAATTTTGTTTATGGCATCCACCACTGTATTCACAGAGGTATCAAAACCGATAGAATAATCACTGCAGGGAATGTCATTATCTATAGTGCCCGGTATGCCGATTACCTTGACGCCATGTTCTTGGCTAAAAATTTGGGCGCCGCGGAAAGAACCGTCCCCGCCAATAACTATCAGTCCTTCAATACCCTGTTCCTGCATATTGGCATAAGCACGACGCCTGCCTTCTACAGTACGGAATTCCTCGGAACGGGCAGTCCGCAGAATGGTACCGCCCCGCTGAATAATATCAGCCACGGAACCCAGATTCATATCCACAAACTCACCGTTGATCAAACCGGCGTACCCGCGTTTGATACCAACAACTTCCAGCCCTTCAAAAATACCTTTGCGCACAACTGCCCGGATGGCTGCATTCATGCCCGGCGCATCGCCGCCGCTGGTCAAGACTCCAATTCTCTTCAAGGCCTTTCCTCCTCGGTAAAATTTTTTCCGAAGGCATCATGAAATATTTTATCCGGATATGACCTGACCTATGCCGCGAAACTTTTGATAGCGCTGTTCCAACATGGTTTCCGTTGACATGCCTGCTACTTCTGCAAGGCTTTCGGCAATAGCGTCCTTCAGAGTGGCATACATCTTGCCCGGATCCTTATGGGCGCCGCCCAAGGGCTCGGCAACAATTTTATCGACAATTCCCATTTCCAGTAAATGCGGTGCAGTAAGTTTCATGACTTCCGCCGCTTCCTGGGCTCTGCCGGCATCCTTCCAAAGGATGGAGGCAAAGGATTCCGGCGAAATAATGGAGAAAATAGCATATTCCAGCATCAGAGTACGGTCCCCCAGGCCAATGGCCAGGGCTCCGCCACTACCGCCTTCCCCGATTATCGTTACAATAATAGGTACCTTCAGACTAATCATGTGGAACAGGTTTTTGGCGATGGCCTCGGCCTGCCCTCTTTCCTCTGCCCCTGTACCGCAGTATGCGCCGGGAGTATCCACGAAAGTCAGCACCGGCCGGTTAAATTTTTCCGCCTGCTGCATCAGCCGCAGAGCCTTGCGGTTTCCTTCCGGGTGGGCATAACCAAAGTTGCGCATAATGTTTTCCTTGGTATCCTTGCCCTTTACATTGCCCAGAACTGTTACGGGCCGGCCGTTAAATTTTCCAATCCCGCCCACAATGGCTTTGTCGTCGCCGAAATACCTATCGCCATGCAGCTCGATAAACCCTTCTATCAAATTATTTATGTAATCCAAAGCAGTAGGCCGCTCAACATGCCGGGCTATCTGTACCTTCTGCCAAGCCGTAAGGTTTCCGTAAATGGATTGTTTCAGGGCCTGGGCTTTGTTTTCCAGGGTCCTGATTTCATCGCTTAAATCTATGCCCTTTTCATTGCTGAAGTTTTTGAGCTCTTCTATTTTTGCTTCCAGTTCGACTAGCGGTTTCTCAAACTCCAAAACATTTGCCATGTTTAAGCCCCTCCGCCTTTATGTAACTCTAACAGGCCGGCCAAAGTTTGCTTCATGTTGGACCTGGGTACAACAATATCTACAAACCCGTGCTCCAAAAGGAATTCAGAAGTCTGAAAACCTTCGGGCAGTTTTTTCTTGATAGCCTGCTCGATAACCCGTGGGCCGGCAAAACCAATTAAGGCCCCCGGTTCCCCAATGATAATATCCCCTAAAGAAGCAAAACTGGCTGTAACGCCGCCGGTTGTTGGGTCTGTGAGCACAGTAATATACAGCAGCCCGGCAGCCGCCATCTTGTTTAAAGCAGCACTGGTTTTCGCCATCTGCATAAGGGAAAGTATGCCTTCCTGCATCCGCGCTCCACCGGAAGCGCAGAACATAATAAGGGGAAGTTTTTCCTCAATGGCCTTTTCAATAGCTCTGGTTACCTTTTCTCCCACCACGGAACCCATACTGCCCATAATGAAGTTGGCATCCATTACTCCTATAACGGTCGGATGCCCTTCGATTTTCGCAGTACCAACAACGATAGCTTCATTTAATCCCGTTTTTTCCCGGGCAGCAGTAATCTTTTCAGGGTAGCCGGGGAAATTTAAGGGGTTAGCCGGCTGTAAATCTGCTGCAAATTCGACAAAGGTACCTTCATCAACGGTTATAGCCAGGCGTTCCCTGGCCCCCAGACGAAAATGGTATTTGCACTTGGGGCATATCCCGGCCAATTTCCCCAGCTCTTTAGTATAAAGTATTTCATTGCACTGGGGACATTTTTGCCATAAGCCTTCGGGTATATCCTTTTTATCGGTATCGGCATGAACAGTTACATATTTGGGCTTTCGAAATAAATCCTTAAGCATATTGTTTATACACACCTCTGCTTTCCAGAAACGAAACGTCAGGACAAACAGATGTTTATCTGACTGAGGAGTTCAAAATTTCCATTGCTTCTTCCACTTCGGATTCCGGGACCAAAATTTCTACTGCGCCAAATTCCCCTAAATGAGGCACGCCTATCGGACGTAACATGACCAACAACCCTTCAGATGCCAGAACTGTTTTCAGGGATTCGGCAACATTTCGATTTGGCGCAATATAAACAACTGTCCACATCAATCCTCGGCCTCCTTCAAATAATACCTGGTAAAAGAGTACGATTGCCCCAATACAGTCCTTTCGACTAGTATTATCTAGATTCCTTCCTCTTTAAACAAATATAATTCAATCAAATTTAAACAAATATAATTCAATCAAAACAGTGATGTCCAGAGCCAAAACGCCCTGGACATACGAGACAGTTATATACCGGACTCAACCGCACCGTGCTTCGTTAATATCTGGGCCTTTCCCCTTATTTTCATCGCGGAAGTATGCTCGGTGAACTGGGCAATCATTACTTCACCCTTGTCAAGTTTCTCTGTATGATGAAACTTGGTATCATGGCCTCTGGTCAATCCGATAATGGTAACCCCGTTTTCTAATGCCTTCACAACTATATAGTCGCCGGTTATTTCAGCATCGGTCATGCTTTTATCACCTCTCCTAAAATTGCAAGCATATAATACCATAATATTAATTAATTTGCAATAAAGCAGGTCTTTCTTTTCCTTCCGGTAGCTAAACAGGCAGGGCGCTGCCGCCGCTATCTTCTTTTTCTTTCACCAATACCGATCCCTCGCCCAGCAGGTCTGTAAGTTCGGCCAATGCTTCCGGCAGGGGGTTCAGCCACCATTCGGTCTTGGTTTTAATCATTTTCCGGGTATCGGTAAAATATAGCATAACAGGGTGGCTGCCCCGGTAACGGCGCATGACACCCTTCAACCGGTCCATGAGGGCCGCATCGCCGGCAGACGGAATTTTCAGGTATATTTCCGATAAAAGTCCGGTAGCCGGATTCATTATTTGCTCGGCAATAATCTTTACTTCCTCATCTCCCTGGTTAATACGACCGCGAATAAAAAGAATGGCATCAGGATATATCATGGCCCGGAACTGCTGATAGACCTTTGGAAAGACAATCACTTCCACACTGCCTACCAAGTCCTCCAGGTTCATCAATAGCATGGTTTCTCCCCGTCTGGTGGTAATTTTCCGCATACCGGCAATAATACCGCCAATAACAACTTCCTCCTGGTCCTGCATCTCCACTAATTGGGCGGTAGTGGCCGTCGTTTTTTCCGCCAGTTCCCGGCGATACTGTTCCAGTGGGTGGCCGCTTATATACAACCCGAGCATTTCCTTTTCCATGGCCAGTAATTCATGCTGCGGAAAATCCGGTACCGGAGGCAGCGGAACCTCTCCGCCAAAACTGCTGTCGCCTTCATATACATCAAATAAAGATATCTGGCCGGTGGAAAGGTCTTTTTGCCTTTTGGCCGCCCATTCCAGGCATCTGTCCAAACCCTCCAGCAACTGCCGGCGGTTGCCCGTCAGAGAATCAAAAGCGCCTCCTTTGATCAGGCTTTCAATCACCCGCTTGGTAACTACCCGGTGCTCGGCCCGCTCACAGAAATCCAGCAGGGAGGCAAACTTCTTTTTGCTGCGCACAGCTATAATATGCTCAATGGCCTGGCGCCCCACATTCTTTACCGCCGCCAACCCAAACCTGATTTTATCTCCTACCACAGTGAAATTTACAAGGGATTCATTGATATCCGGAGGGAGTATATCTATACCCATACGTTTGCATTCCTCGATATAGACAGCCACTTTGTCGCTGCTGCCGGCCACGCTGGTCAGCAGGGCCGCCATGTAAGCCACGGGATAATTGGCCTTCAGGTAAGCCGTCTGGTAAGACACCAGGGCGTAAGCCGCCGAGTGGCTTTTGTTAAACCCGTAGCCGGCAAAGTATTCCATCAGGTCAAAAATCTGCCCGGCAATAGTTTCTTCAATGTTGTTTTTCCGGGCCCCCTCAATAAACTGGTTCCGGAGCCCGGCAATTACCTCCGGCTTTTTCTTACCCATGGCCCGCCGCAACAGATCTGCTTCGCCCAGGGTAAAACCGGCCAAGTCGCTAGCAATCCGCATGACCTGTTCCTGGTAAAGGATAACGCCGTAGGTATCCTTTAAAATTGGCTCCAACGCCGGGTGCAGGTACTTGATTTCACTCTGTCCGTGCTTGCGGCGGATGAAATCTTCCACCATGCCGCTGCCTAACGGGCCCGGGCGGTACAAGGCAACGAGGGCGATAATATCATCCAGAACTTCGGGCTTTAGTTCCTTCAAGATAGCCCGCATGCCCGAACTTTCCAACTGGAAAACCCCGATGGCATCTCCCCGGCCCAGCATTTCATATGTGGCCCGGTCGTCAAGGGGAATATTGTCTATATCAATTTCATCACCAGTGGTATGCTTAATGATATTCACTGCATCCCCAATTACCGTCAAGGTACGCAAGCCCAGCAAGTCCATTTTCAGCAGGCCGATTTCCTCGACAGTCTCCTTGGCAAACTGGGTGGTCACCACCCCATCAGAAGACCTATACAAGGGCAGGTAACGGGTCAGGGGTTCTCTCCCGATGACCACCCCCGCCGCATGGGTGGAGGCATGTCGCGGCATGCCTTCGATAGCCCGGGCCATATCTACCAGCTTGTGTACCTTTGGTTCTGTTTCATAAAGCTCCCGCAATTCGGGGCTTGCTTCCAGAGCCTTGTCCAGGGTCATGCCCAGTTCCCCGGGAATCATCTTAGCTACCCGGTCTACCTCTGCATAGGGCATATTCAAGGCCCTGCCCACATCCCTAATGGCCGCCCGCGCTGCCATGGTTCCAAAAGTGATGATCTGGGCTACCCTGTCGGCCCCATAACGTTCTATAACGTAACGGATAACTTCTTCCCGCTTCTCATAACAAAAATCGATATCAATATCCGGCATAGTTACCCGTTCAGGGTTCAGGAACCGCTCAAAAAGAAGGTCGTATTTTAAGGGGTCGATGTTGGTTATCCCCAGAGTATAAGCCACCAAACTCCCGGCGGCGCTCCCCCGCCCCGGTCCCACCAGAATCCCTTTTTCCCGCGCAAAACGCACAAAATCCCAAACGATTAAGAAGTAACCGGGGAAACCCATGTCGTTAATGACCTGTAGCTCATATTCCAGCCGCCTGCGGACTTCTTCCCCGGCGTTGGGATAGCGCTTTTTCAAGCCATCCAGGCATAGCTGGCGCAAATAAGACTCAACCGTATGCCCTTCGGGAATCATGTAATCCGGAAGATAGTTTTGGCTAAAATCAAACTCCACATTACACCGTGCCGCTATATTGACAGTATTGGCCAAAGCCTCAGGGTATTCTCCCGCCAGCAGGGCCATTTCCCGGGCATCCTTCAGGTAGAATTCCGAAGTGCCGAATTCCATGCGGTCTGCATCTTCCATGGTCCGCCCTGTACCAATGCAGAGTAAGACATCCTGCACCTCGGCATCGCTTTTCCGCACGTAATGGACGTCATTAGTGACAACCAGGGGAATATTCAGTTCCCGGCCGATTTTGACCAGTTCCATATTGACCATGCGCTGATTTTCTAGGCCATGGTCCTGTAGTTCCAGGAAAAAGTTCCCTTTGCCAAATATATCTTCATATTCCCTGGCCGCGGCCCGGGCCTTGTCAGACTGGCCGTTTACAATAGCCGTGGCAATTTCACCGCCAAGGCAAGCGCTTAAGGCAATCAACCCTTCACTGTGCTTGCGCAGGGCCGCCTTATCGGTACGCGGTTTATAGTAGAAGCCGCGGGTATAGGCTTCAGAAACGATGTGCAGGAGATTCTTATACCCTGTTTCGTTTTCCGCCAAAAGAACCAGGTGGTAGTTGGCGTCATCCCGTCCCGGCTCCCGGTCGTCCATGGAACGAGGTGCCACGTAAACTTCACAGCCCAGAATAGGCTTGATCCCGGCCTTCTTGCAGGCTTTGTAAAAATCAATAACCCCGAACATAGACCCATGGTCGGTAACAGCCAGGGCCTTCATCCCCTTTTCGGCGGCAGCGGACACCAGGTCCCTGATGCGGGCTGCACCGTCTAAGAGAGAGTATTCTGTATGAACATGGAGGTGGATAAAATCAGCAGCCATGATAACCCCCTGTGTAGAACCTTTGCCTAAGAAATTCGCTTCACTTGGAGTATTTCCTTCATTTTTCCCTGAGATAAGTATAGGCATCAATCAATCTGCAAAATCAGCTCTGCAGGTTAATTGATACCCGCAAAAATTAAGGGTTTCGTTCCTCTGTTAATTCACATATCATGTATTGGTATTTACATTATTTATATTGTTTAAGGAGAAGGTTTATGGAGCGCTACGATGTATTATTGATTAATCCTCCTTCGAGGATAAATGAGGCATTCGAACATCTGGGACTGGGTTATCTGGCAGCCTGTCTCAGAGAAAAAGGCATTACAGTTAAAATATTGAATATGCCAACCTGGACAGTACCCCAAGCCTTGCAGCAAGTCAAAAATTTTTCTTCCGAAATACTAGGTATCAGCATACCTTTTCAGGACAGCGCGGACCTGGCTTTCGATTTTATAACCGCCCTGAAAAGCGAAGGGTTAGATACCCATATAACCATTGGTGGTATATATCCCACTTTTTGTTACGAGGAAATAATGCATATGTTTCCCGCCATCGACTCAGTAGTCCTGGGCGAAGGGGAGCATACCTTCGTTGAACTGGCCAAAACAGTACTGCACGGTAGAGACTGGCGAAAAATAAGAGGCATCGCCTATCGGGAAAATGACAAAATCGTTACCAACGAACCCCGACCGCTCATTAAAGACTTGGATTCCTTACCCTTTCCTGCAAGGGATAGTCTTCCGGAAGTATTGAAAAGGCTGGGTTTCGCCACCATGCTCAGTTCTCGCGGCTGTTACGGCCGCTGCAGTTTTTGCAGTGTTATCCCTTTTTACTCGAAATTTGGGCCAAAATACCGGCTTAGAAGCAGCGAAAATGTAATGGAAGAAATAGACGTGCTGTATAACGAATACGGAGTAAGAAATATTGAATTTAATGATGCCAATTTTGTCGGAGGTAAGGGACATGGTTTTCACAGAGCCAGGGAAATTGCCGAGGAAATTTTGAAAAGAAATTTGGATTTGCGCTTATCTATTCAGTGCAGACCCGATGATGTGGATGAAGAGTTGTTTGCAATTTTAAAGAGAGCAGGATTAAGCAAAGTTTTTCTGGGAGTGGAGTCAGGTTCCCAAACCATGCTCGACCGTTTCAAGAAAGATATTACCGTGGAAGAAAACATAAAAGCTTTGGAAATATTGGGCAGGCTTGATTTCATAGTAATTATGGGATTTATAACCTTTGATGACAGGATAACCATCAGAGAATTTCGAGAAAATATGGCGTTTATCAAAAAGGCAACACGAACGATGCCAATAAGTAAGCTTAAATTTAACCTGGCGTCAAAGCTCATTCCCCTTGCGGGAACAGAAGTAGAACAATACATGAAAAAAACCCAAAAATATAGAGGTAATTCTTTGGGATATGCTTATAACCTGGACGACGTCAGACTGCAAATGCTTTATAATGCATTTAACAAGTTTGGTAATTTCTCCAGAAATGTCAAGAGAATTTTTAACATAAAAGTAGGCAATGATCGGGATTGGATGAAAAGATAATTGGATATTAGAAACGGCAGTTTTATCAAACAACAAGAAAATTATTAGTCCACTCCAGAGCCTGAACATACAGTTCAGGCATTTCATTTTCATTCAGGCCAAAATCCTCGGCATACCTGAAAAAGGTGGCCCAATCCGCTTTTTCATAAGCCTTTATCATAGTTAACACATCGTAATAACGGCAGGCTTGGCCCAGCAACGCTGTCTTAACCTGGTCACATATAGGCAGGTCGGCCAGTATGACGGACATAGGCCTGCCGATCAGTACGTCAATCATAGAAAATAGCCCCATCATAAACAAGTCTGATTCACAACCCCGCAGCCCTATTTTGGGGGCAACCAACTCCCCCAGCCGGGCCCTGATTACTGAACAGGTCATAATCTCGTCCGGTTTATCCTCTGCCAGATTATGAAGCGCTATCAAAGATACCCATTTTTTTATTTCATTAATACCCAGCATTACCAGGGCATGCCTAGTGGAGGTTATTTTTGTTCTGAACCCGAAAGCGGCAGAATTGATAAACTTCAGTAGTTTATAGGACAGGGATACATCCCTCTTGACAATACTATCCAGGCTCCCGAAGTCCATATCCGGCCTGTTAACCTCCTGCAGGATGCGTAGGTAGTTCAGCTTATAAACCGGCACGTCCCTGCAGGACATAATCACCGGCTTGCTGAAGAAATATCCCTGGAAATAAGAGTAACCCATTTCCAGAGCTTGTTCAAAATCCTCCCGTGTTTCTACCTTTTCGGCCAGGAACTCTATTTTCCCGAAGCCCACTTTCCTTATGATGTTTTTTCTTTGTGCCGGAGTCGTATTCACAAAATCGATTTTAACAATGTCGGCAAACTCCAGTAAAGGTTCGCTGCACCCGTTCACTACAAAATCATCCAGTACTATGGTAAATCCCATTTTTTTGAGTTTGCGGCAGGCCGCAATTATTTCTTCACAGTGTTCCACATCTTCCAGTATTTCCACAGCCACCATATTCGGCGGAAGATTGGTCGGCAGGCCGGTCTTTAACAGATTCTCTGTAAAGTTAATATAGGCCTTTTTTCCACCAGTCAGCGTTTCAAGACCAATGAGCAAAAAGCTGTTAGCAATTACGTCAGACGTGGCCTGGTCCCCATTGGCGCAGATGTATTGATTTTCTGTACTCATCCGGTACAGAAGTTCGTAGCCGCACACTTTCTGCTGTCTGTCAAAAATTGGCTGTCTGGCAACAAATACATCCATCTTATTCCCTCGCAGGGGCCCCTCCCCGAAAAAGAAGAAATATATTCCATATTTAAAAAACCCCTTTGACAGCAAGGGGTTTTCGCATCATGCGGCAACCAGGCTGTCATAAATCAGTGGTCAGTAGCCACATAGTCACCGGCCACTGGTCACTAATTCTTAGACCCACGGCTTTGCGCCCCCGTCTTTCGTACGGGTTTGCCCAATATTATCAGCTCTTTATTGTTTTCGCCAACTCTTGGGAAATTCCTTCCATAGTTTAGTAAATTTTCTTATTGAAACCTTAATTCCTCCCGGAGGTAGCGCAAGAGCATGTCATTATCCTCTGCAGGTATTCTTTCAAAACTTATGCCTGCCTTTACCCCTGTTTCCGTCTTTTTAAACCAAATCACCCGGCCCGTCAATTTAATCACCCGGTCAGTTATGGGGATGTCAATTTCAATAAGGTTATTTCTCCGCACTGCGCAGGTGCTGATACTGCCTTCGCAGGTAATGCAGGCGCCGGCAGGGCTCAAGTTAAGCAGTACAACTTCCATGCCCACCATTGACAAAAGCTTGAACCGGTTACCCTCCTCACCCAAAAACCTACAAATTACTTTTTTATTAATTTTGACCCGGTAGAATCTTCTGTTATCCTGTGTATACTCACCAAAATCCAAAGAAACCTCACCCCAAAGGACCGGTAATCACATAAATAGTTTGCTTCCAACAGGTTTTATCAAATTTTTAACCGTAATTGGTTTTATTCAACAAACAGAGATAATTTCCTGTCATTATTATGTAGAAACATTTCACCCCTATCGAAAAATTGTTTTCCCCCGCGCATTTTAAAATGGATTTTTCTGTGGTAAACTAAAACTGTGACAAAATGGAAACAATGATTTAATCGCCGCCAAAACCGAATTTTTGTCACAACAATTTGTCACAATAAAAGGAGGTATTTTATGAGCAAAGTCACTGTCAAACCTTCAACGGTTCTATTCCCCGTACCAACGGTCATGGTGACCTGCGGAGACAACCCACCAAACATTATTACAATCGCCTGGACAGGTATCATCAACAGCGTACCACCCATGGTCTACATCAGTGTTCAGCCCAGCAGGCACTCCCATCACTTAATTAAACAAACACAGGAATATGTTATCAATATTCCGTCCGCCGACCAGGCAAAACTGGTTGATTACTGCGGAATAACATCAGGAAAAAATGTGGATAAGTTTAAGGAAACAGGGTTAACCCCTGTGCCGGCATCCCGCGTTAAAGCCCCGCTAATAAGAGAATGCCCCGTAAACATTGAATGCGGCGTAAAACAAACCATTAACCTGGGCAGCCATGATGTATTCATTGCAGAGGTATTAGCTGTTCACTTCAATGAGGATGTACTTGATGAACAGGGTAATCCAAACCTGGATAAAATCAAACCCTATGGTTTCTGTCTCCGTGATTACCGGGTTATTTCCGATAAAATCGGCACTTACGGGTATTCCAAAAAATAATTAGTCGCCGGACGGCATAATAAGAAAGTATAGAAAATAACAATAAACAAAAAGGCACTGTAAATCTCAAAAGGGGATACCATGGAACGTTTCAGCGCCAAACTTCTTTTTATTTTCTTTACAGCTTTGGGTTTGATGCTCGGCGGATCGATTATCGGGTCTCTGTCAGCTCTTTTGACAGGCCATGGTCCGCAAAGGGTCATGTTAAAACTGGCCAGAGAAATAAAAATCTGGGCTATAGTTGCCGCCATCGGCGGAACCTTCGATTCCCTGCATATACTGGAATCAGGCATATTGGAGGGAGAAGTGCGGGCTGTTGCCAAACAGTTGTTGTTTATCCTGGGGGCCTTTACGGGGGCCCACCTGGGATATATCATTATTTCCGCACTTGGTAGCCATCAATGAAAACAGCAACAGGCTTGAGATTGGTGGCTCTTTTCTTTTTGGGACTGGTTACAGGAGCCTCAGTTACCAACCTGATCACAGGCCGGCACCTGGAAAAAGCTTACCTGGAAATCCAAAGCCTGCAGGATAAGGTAGCAGACCAGGAGAGACAGATAGAATCCCTTCAGGCGGAACTGGATTTAAGACAGGAGAGCCTGGTTAAAGAAATAAAAATTCATGTTCTCCACGATGAAAAATATATCCGCCTGGAAATTGAAGACTTTGCCAAAGGCATGTTGCAGGAATTAGTCGGAAAAGAAGTTGAAAACATCGACCCTATTCTGGTAAGCAATATTCTAGACAACAGAGTCACGGAAATTGATAAAACCGCTTATACCCTGCGGGTAAAAGCGGTATTGGTTTCAGAACGTATTCTTGTTTACATCGTGCCGGACGATGACATCAAAGCCGGTCAATATCCTTAAACTTTTTCCATCTTACTGTAAACAGATTGCAATTTGCCCTCCATGGTTAACTCCCTGTCCCTTCGGTCATCTATTTTCACCGTTGTAATAACTCGCTGAGCCCCTTTGCCAAAAGGAACTTCATGGACCTGGCGGACAAGCTCCAGAATATCCGTTAGATCCCCTTCCAAAATGGTTCCCATGGGGGTAAGCTGATATTTTACGTTTTCCTTCCTTTTGATTAGTTCCAGGCATCCGGCCACATATTTACTAATGCTCGGCGACCCGGTACCCAAAGGAACCACCGTTAATTCTACTACTGCCATTTTTGTTGCCTCCTTCTCTGAAACATTAATATTTTTATCCGCAAATAATATTTTTTACATCAACTTCAATTATAAATTTTAGCAAGGAGTGATGAAATTGCAACTTAAATTTTTAGGACATGCCGCTTTCCTGCTGGAAGCCGGGGAGGTACGGCTGGCTGTTGATCCTTTCATCACCGATAACCCTGCTGCTCCGTGTTCCGTCAATGATGTGAATGCCGGCTGGATCCTGATAACCCACGGCCATTTTGACCATTTCGGTGATACTCTGGAGATTGCGGCGAAAAATTCCGCAACTGTTATCTCCGTAGCTGAAATAGCCAAATATTGTGCTGATAAAGGTGTGCAGGCCCATGGCATGCATATTGGGGGCAGCCATGATTTTGGCAAATTCACTGTAAAACTTACCATGGCGCTACACGGCAGCTCCATTGGTTCTTCGCCGGCCCAGTATCTGGGCAATCCTTGCGGTTTCCTGATTACCATCAACGGCAAGACTATTTATCACGCCGGAGATACGGGTTTATTCGGGGATATGGAATTGATCGGTCGGCTGCATGTCATTGATTATGCTTTACTACCTATCGGGGACAATTTTACTATGGGCCCCCGGGATGCCCTGGAGGCTGTGCGCATGCTTAGGCCGAAAAAAGTAATTCCTATGCACTACAACACCTGGGAATTAATTAACCAAAACCCGAAACAATTTCAGGAAACGGTGGAAAGGGAAACTGGCATACCGGTAATTATATTACAACCGGGCGAATCCATCAATATTTAAAAAAAGCGTATATACTGTTGTACTGCAAAAAAAAATACCGCTATGGAGGTAAAACAACCGTTGCTCCAAGGTTACGGGCGGAGACAGTGTGAAACTCCGTTCAGTTGAAATCGCTGTCGTTAACACTGTCTACCCGCCCTCCACCAAGTCGCAACTTATTGTTTTACCTCCACAGCGGCCACTTTCTCACCCTTACCTAGGGAAGGGTAGGCAGGGTTCTCCGCCTACCGTTTGGGAGCGACTGCGCCCGCAAAACCGCTGCCAAGCAGGCAGAGAGTTCCCGCATGTTTGAAGATGGCGAAGGCCGCCGGGAAGTCCGGCACTCAACTTATGTAGGGCGCCCCAGGATGTTGATAAGGGAGGTTAAATGTTTTCCGGAGCGGGGCTTAAATCGTCCATCGGTCCGCGAGCCGCGTAAGCGGGAGCGGTTATCCGATGGAGATTTCGCCCGGAGCGGAGGAATCATTTAACCTCCCCTTAATTATGATAATGCAGCTTTGTCATCAATCTGAAGCGTATGTAAAATACGCTTTTTATCTTTGCTCGGCGGCCATTTTCTGCAGGCATTTATCGCAAATACCATAAAACTCCATCCGATGGTACTTAACCTGGTACCCCGTCGTATCCTGTACCATTTTATCCAAGCCCTGGTAAACAGGCATATCAACATCTACTAATTTATTGCAGTTTTCGCATACAAAATGATAATGATTGTTAGCTTTGCCATCGTATCTGCTATATGTAGAGCCATAATTAAGTTCCAAAATCTCACCAAGTTCTTTTAATACGTTTAAGTTGCGGTAAACGGTGCCCAAACTGATATCCGGAATTACTTTTTTGGCTTGTTCGTATACCCAGTCTGCCGATGGATGACAGTCTGTATTGCGTAGTATTTCTAAGATAATTCTTTTCTGTTTGGTCATTCTGGTGGTTTTGGCCCTCAATGTGCAATTCACCCTTCTTTCACACCAAGAAAATATAAAATATTTAATTATTTAATATTTAAATTAGCTTTGCATTAAGTATATCCCCTTTTTCTTCTACTGTCAACTTTTGTCAACTTACTTTCTTTGCAGTTTTCAGACTTTTCTCTTAATTTATCGCAAAAAAATGGCCAAAGGGCAGTTTCAAAGAAAAACTTCATAATATTTCAGGTAATTTGTTACCATATCATCTACGTGAAATTTATTGACAGCATGCCTGCGGCTTTCCAGGGCCATTTGTAAATAGCTCTCTTCGTCACTTAAGAGTTTCACAGCCCTTTCAGCCATTGCCGCAACATTACCTACTTCTTCAAGGATTCCCGTCTCGCCGTCTCTGACCACCTCCGGTAGTCCCCCTACCTTAGTTCCGACTACAGGCACCTGGCATGCCATTGCTTCCAGCGCAACAAGGCCAAAACTTTCTTTTTCCGAGGGAAGCAAACATAAATCCGAGATAGAAAGCAGCTCCACAACCCTTTCCTGTTTACCCAAAAAAAATACCCTGTCTAAAAGGCCGATCTTTCTTACATATTCATGAATATAAGAACCGTCCGGCCCGTCGCCGACCAGCAGCAGCTTGGACGGAATCTTACTGTTAACCAGGGCGAAAAGATCTACCACATCTTTCAGACGTTTTACCGGTCGGAAGTTGGAGATATGAATCAGAAGTTTATCTTCGCCGTCGGTAAATCTTTTCTTTAACTGAGGGCACGGCAGCCTCCGGTATTCTTCGGGGTCCACAAAATTGTAAATTACTTCAATCTGCCTGTTCAGTTTAAACCGGCGCAGGGTTTCATCCCGTAGGCTTCTGGAAACGGCGGTGACCCCATCGCTGCTCTGGATGGCAAAACGGGTAATATCAAAAAATTGTTTCTCCAACCCCACAATGGTTATGTCAGTCCCATGCAAGGTAGTTATGACCGGTAATTCCAACTCCCCTTTGAGCATCTGTTTGGCCAGGTAAGCGCTTACTGCGTGAGGTATAGCATAATGAACATGAAGCAGGTCAAGACCTGCCCATTTAGCTACTTCATATATCTTGCTCGCCAAAGCCATCGAATACGGAGGAAACTTGAACAACGGGTAATCAACAATGTCTACTTCATGAAAAATTATGTTTTCATGAAACAGGTCCAGTTTAAAAGGACGTTCGTAACTGATAAAGTGCACCTCGTGGCCTCTGAAGGCCAATTGTTTTCCTAACTCTGTAGCCACCACTCCACTGCCGCCGTATGAAGGGTAACAGATCATACCGATTCTCATTTGGTTTCCCTCCAGGCGGCAATCGGGTCATTCAAAGGCACCGGCACCTTAGTGGTAAAGGCCTCTCCGTATTCAACCCCTATTTGCGCCCCGTACTGCCGATTGCGGCTTTCTACAAAACTCAGCGGGTCTTTTGCTCCCAACAGCCCCCTCTGCCCAAACTGGGAATCATGGGCCAGCAAAGCTTCCCACTTGGTGGCAAAATATTCGCTGATGTCCACTATAAACGAAACGTTCCCGGGCCTATTCAGGTAGTAATGCAGAATAACCTGGGGCCTGAAGGGCGGAATTTCCGGCATATATTTCACTAAACCGGCTTTGAACACCGCCTCTTCAATCAAGTGGGCCGCCTTGACATGGTCGGGGTGTCTGTCTTCCCAGTAAGGAGCCAGAACCACCGTCGGCTTATATTTTCTGAGCAGAGTTACTACCAGGTCTATATTTTCCCTGCATACCGAAACTTCTCCGTCGGGTATGCCCAGGGTTTTCCGCCAAACTGCCCCCAGTATGCCGGCCGCTTTGTACCCCTCCTGCTCTCTGATTGCCACAGTTCCCCTGGTGGACAGTTCACCACGGGTCAGGTCGACAATGCCCACTTTATATCCTTTGGCCGTTTGTTTGGCTATAAGCCCGCCCGCTCCTATTTCCACATCATCAGGATGAGCGCCGAAAGCAATCATGTCCAATTTTTCAGAATCCATACCGCATACCCCTTTTCCTGAGTTTATTTCAACATCCTACTGGTCATAATCCGCTCCAGATGAGCCAGCGTATTGCACTCGTACATCAGGCACCTGGCGCAAAAAGCCTGCACAGATGGCGTATCGTCCCAACTCTTTTTCGGCAGGGTATTCAGCCAGATGATTTCCTTTACTTTCTTTCTCAGTTTGGTCATTTCCTCAGCCGCTCTGGCATAGTTCAGCGTTTTGGTATCGCTTAATATTATCAAAAAGGTATCGGGCCGTAGCAGGGCGCCATATTTGTTTTTGATTACCTGCAGGGCTTTATATAAATCGGTCCCTTTGCCCCACTCCTTGCTTCTATTAACAATATCGGTCATGGTTTGGTCAAAGGGATGTCCTGCCCTGAAGTAAGGCGTAATCCGTTCCACCCCTTCAGAAAAAACAAAACTTTCGATGTCTTCCACCGTACTGGATAAACCGTAAATAAACTGCAGGATAAAACCCGCATATTTAGCCATTGAACCCGATACATCGGCTATCAATAAAAATCGTGGTTTCCGGGGTTTTCGCGTTTTAAAATCCAGTTTAAAAAGAGTTCCCCCATACCGCATATTGTGGCGAATTGACCGGCGCAGGTCCAGGCGGCGCCGCTTTTTGCTCTGTCTATACCGCCGGGATATCCTGGTCGCCAGTTTTTGGGAAAGTTTCTTTATCAGTACCCCCACCTGCGGCAGGTCCCTGTCCGCCAGTTTCTGCATGTCCTCATAAAGCAAATCCTCTTCCTGAATAGTCTGTTTTACTACCTCGTCCAGCAGACTGTCCATTTCGGGGTCACCTGTATAATTTACCTCAAAGGGCGGGTGTGCTTCTTCCTGCCGCAGCCTGTGTTTCCAATAGTTTAAAGAACTTCTCACCACATTGGTGATCAGTTGTTCCGGGCTGTTTATACGATTCCCCTGGAACTGGCTCTGTAAATAATCCCGAATTTTCTGTTTTTTATCTTCAGGCAACCGGGCATAAACCTGTTTTTCCTCGTCAGTGAGCTTCAGTTGCAACTGGCCGGAAGATTCACCGTCTTGTCCCCATTGTTCCCACTCAAAGGACAAATCTTTTTCCGCTGCCTGCATTTCCACAGCTTTCTTTTCCTGGCCCTCAACATACTGAGCCACTCTTTTCTCCATATTTTCAGGGTTTGTAAAATAGGCATCGAATGCGCGCTTGACCTGCTTGCGGCTGGTTTCATCCTTGGCCAGAGTTCCCTGAAACACGGCCAACACCTGTTCCCGGTCAATAATGTCCACCATTTGCAGTCCTCGCACGGCATCAATGACCTCGGCGGAACTTATGCGCAGGCCAAGGCGCCGAAGAGCATCAACAAACCTGACAATGCTGTTTTCGATATAGCGCTGGCGCCCGGTAGAATTTTCTTGGGCCGGGTGGGACATAACTAATCCCTCCTGTGCTTGTGCCGGCACGAACAGTCCGGCGACCGCATAGCTGATAAAAGTCCGGCCGCTCCTAACTCCTGCCGGTAAATGTCCAGGTCCTCCTTATTTTTCAGCAACACATTAATCGTCGATTCCACCAGGGCCGGATCTAACCTATCGGCGTCCATGTGTACCAGGGCTTTGGCCCAGTCCAGGGTTTCCGATATGGAGGGTTTTTTCTTTAGTTCAATACCTGTGCGCAGGTAATTGACTGCCTGGGCAACTTCCCGGGAAAGCTGTTCACCGACCCCGGGCACCCTGGCCCTGATGATGCGCAGTTCTTTTTCTATCGATGGGTAATCCACGTAAAGGTAAACGCACCGGCGTTTTAAACCGTCGGACAAATCCCGTTCCGCATTACTGGTCAATACCACTATGGGAATCTGTTTAGCTTTTATTGTACCCAGTTCAGGTATAGAAATCTGAAAATCGGACAATATCTCGAATAAAAAGGCTTCAAATTCCTCGTCGGTCTTGTCAATTTCATCAATTAAAAGTACGGGTTTATTTTCGGTCCGGATAGCCTTTAGGAGGGGACGTTCCAGTAAATATGTTTCCGAAAAAAGGTCTTCTTCCGTGATGTCCCCGCCTTCTTCCGCTTTGCCCAGTTGAATGCGGATTAACTGGCGCTGGTAGTTCCATTCATATAAGGCCTTATTTTCATCCAACCCCTCATAGCATTGCAGCCTTATAAGTTCCGCCTGAAAAATCCTACTGAGGGCCTTGGCGATTTCTGTTTTCCCCACCCCCGGCGGACCTTCCACCAATAAAGGTTTCTCCAGCTTTAAAGCGAGAAACACCGTAACAACCGTATCCTGTTCCAAGATATAGGCTTGTTCTTCAAAGGCCTTTTTCAGTTCTTCCACCGTAAAATCCTTCATAATACACAACTCCCGTTTTTTCTTGCATTATACCAAAGGGCTGGATGCAAAAAAATGACGCATATCACATCCAACTGCGCAGTTTCTTTTCGTCCAGAATGGTTATTACCTGCCTGTCCAGCCGAATAATATTGCTTTTATTGAAATCACTCAGGACTCTCGTTACAGTTTCTCTGGTGGTTCCGATCAAATTGGCCAATTCCTGCCTGCTCAGAGAAAGGTCAATTTTTATTCCTTCTGCGCAGGTTAAGCCGTGTTCTTTAGCCAGCATCAGCAGCATGCTGGCCACACGTCCATAGGTATCCCGCAGAGCGATATCCCTGATCTGAATCTGCGCCTGGCGTAAACGATAGGTCATAACTCTTAGCAGGCTGAGCGCAATATCGGGGTTTTCCCGCACCAGTCGTTCAAAATCATCGTTTCGGATAAGCCCTATCTGACTGTCTTCGAGCACCTGGGCTGTCGCCGGGTAGTTGCCTTTGTCAATAAAAACCACCTCGGCAAATACATCGCCTTCTTTTAAGATGTGCAAAATCTGTTCCCGACCGTCTTCTGCCAGCTTGTATACCTTAACTTTGCCGGAGATGATAAAGAACAGGGCCTCGCCCGGCTCCCCTTCCATAAAAATGATCATGTTTTTCTTATAATTCCTTATTACAACAATATCTTCTATCTGCTGTAGTTCATTTTCCTCCAGACCGGCAAAAATAGGAGTGTTCCCGATAATTTCCCGGACAGTCAGCAAAGCTATCCCTCCTTCAAAAACTCTTTTACTATAAGGTCGGCCAATCCTTTAACATCATCCGGCCCGTAACAGGGCACGCCGGTAAATTCCCTGTCGGAAGCCACGACGGCCACCAATTCCTCCCGGGACGTAATAAGGGCATCATGCACCGAACCGCGAAACACTTCGATTTTGGGCATCTTTTCTTTTTTAAATCCCTCAACTAAAATTATATCAGCATCGGTAATCTCCTGCAGCGCCTTTTGCAGTCCTATTTTTTGCTCACTTTTTGAAATTTTTACCATTTGGTATGGAGAAACCAGCATAACTGTTGCCGCCCCGGCCTGGGCGTGCCGCCATGTATCCTTGCCCGGCCGGTCAAATTCCATATCCCGGTGATGGTGTTTAATGGCTGCCACCCGGTAACCCCTGACGGTCAATTCCCGGATAAGTTTTTCCATTAATGTAGTCTTGCCCGTATTGGAGAACCCTACAATCCCTACAAAAGGAATCACTGGTCAACCCCCCAGGACCCGGTATTCATTGGCATAAAGGTTAAAGCGCCCGCCCCTGGCAAAACCGATCAGGGTTACCCCCAGTTGTCTCGCCAGTTTTACCGCCAATTCGGTCGGCGCTGACCTGGAAACCAGGATAGGCGCTCCCAATTTAGCCACTTTGAGAAGAATTTCCGAAGAAAGCCTACCCGTTGTGAAAAGGATTTTATCATCCACAGATATATTGTCCATGTAACACCTGCCCACAATCTTATCCAGGGCATTATGGCGTCCTATATCTTCCCGGTATAAAATCATCCTTTCCACGGAACAGAGTGCTGCCAGGTGCACACCTCCCGTATCCTTGAACAGGCGGGAAACCTGCTGGGTCCGGGTCATCAATTCAATAATCTTTTCAGCCGCAACTGTGATCTGACCCGTCACCGGCCGGCATTTGGCGTCCATAACATTATAAAAAGTGGTACCCTTACCGCAGCCCGTTGTGATATATCGTTTCAAAAAAGTCTGCTCAGCAATAATACTGACCTTATCGGCTGTTACCCAGGCCATTCCCCGTTCACAGTCAACCCTTACCCTGATTTCTCCGGCATCCCCTTTTATCAGCCCTTCAGAGACAAGGAACCCCACAGCCAGTTCGTCCTGGTTTACCGGTGAGCATAAAAGGGTCACAATTTCCTGGTCGTTCAGAAAAACAGTCAGAGGACTTTCTGCTGCCAGCGGGTCATCTATTAGCTCTACCATCCCGGCTTTCCAGCGGTAAGCCTGAAGGTATTTCTTATCCTGCCGAGCACTTCTTCGCTGAGCATTATCCTCCTGGATTTTGTCTTCCGGAGTATTATTTTCCTGATTGTCTTCCAGAGAATTTTTTTCCTGGGAATTATCTTCCTGAGTATTTTCTTCATGAATGTTGTCTTCATGAATGTTGTCTTCCCGAATATTGTCTTTCCCACCTATTTCTGTTGCCATTTTTCTGGCTTCTTCCAGTTCCGCGGGGGTATTTACGTTGTAAAAAAACTTTTCCGGCGTAATTCCGTTATTCAGTTCACTGTAATCTATTTCTCTTACCCGAACCTGGCTGTAAAAGGACGTAATTTTATATATCCCCGCCTGCAACTGCTGCTCAATGGGTTTTAGACAGCTTTTAGCATAAATAGCAAACAGAGGTTGGTATTTCCCCTCTATAACCGGAACGGTAACATCCCAACCGCGGCTTTGGCGAAACAGCCGCTGTGCCGTTTTTCTGGCTACGAAAGGCATATCACAGGCCACTATTAAACTTCTGTCCAGGGATGCATGGGTCAACCCGGCATGGATACCACTCAAGGGCCCTTTGCCAGGATAAATATCGGTGACTATGCGAATATTTTGCAAACCTTTATAAGCATGGGGAGCGTTAGTTACAATAATGATTTCTTTAAATACCGTCCCCAGTTCGCCAATGATTTTTTCTATAATGGGGACATCCCGGACCCTTAAAAAGGCCTTGTTCTGTCCCATGCGGGTGTTTTGACCGCCGGATAATATGACCAGGCTACCGTCTTCCATGTAGTCACCCCAAAATAATAATTAAGAAACTTTCTTAAATTATACTTGAAAAACTTATTCTTGTCGAATATCTTCCCTCTCAACCAACAGCCGGCATACTTTATCCCCTTCCGCCAGCAATTTTTCAAAAGTAAGCTTGAAAGGAAAAGAGGCTATCCGCCCATGGTCGCCACACCTGGCCATTTTGCAAAGGGCAGCCACTTCTTTATCAGAAGCCCCTTGCTTTTTCCAGGCTTCCACCAGTGGACAGTACGAAAATTCAATAACTGCCCGGTTATCATTTTCCTCAACCAGCTTTTGTTCAAACACCATGCTGCCCACCGGCGTTATCAGGCTTCTGGCCCAATCGCCTGGGTTATCGGCAGGCGGCATCTGTTCTCCTTTTTGCCGTCCAAATTTAAATATTGCTTCCGAAACAGCAGGAACCTCCGTAATTTCTTTACCGCCCTGTAATTCCTTCAGGATAAGGTACAGCCAAACAGCCCTGTCTTCTATGGCTGCCCGCACCGCGTCCCTTAGTTCTTCTCCGGTTACTTTGTCCTCCATATTGACCTCCTCATTGTCCATTCAGGCAATTATTAAAAGAGATAAATATTACCGATTTTTTTTATAACACTGGACAACAAATATGTGATATATTGTTGAAAAAAGCAATTTTACAAAGGAAAGGAATGCCCGTGTTATGCGGAAATTTTCCCACCTGTTAATATTGCTTGTCCTAATCTTTGCCTTTATTACTTTTCTGGCCGGCAGAGCAGAGGCCCCAGCGCTGAAATTAACAGATAACCAAAGGCCTATCCCTGTCCTGATGTATCACAAAGTCAATCCTTACAGGTCAAGCGGCGGCAAGGGCTTACGGGTTGACCCCAACGAATTTAGCTGGCAGATGCGATACCTAAAACAGCGCGGTTTCACGACTATCTCCAGCACAGATCTCATAAACTACCTGCGCTACAAAAAAACCCTGCCAAAAAGGCCAATCTTGATTACTTTTGACGACGGTTATGAAGACAACTATCTTTTTGCTTACCCGGTTATGAAGCGTTACGGCTTTAAGGGTGTTATTTTCCTCGTGGCCGATGATATCGGCCGCTACAACGTATGGGATGTGAAAATAGGCAAACAGCCTTATAACAAACTGCTTAACTGGAATCAGATAATGGAGATGAAACGGTATGGTTTTGAATTTGGTTCCCATACCTTAAGTCATCCCCATCTGGCCAGAATAAACAGAACTGTTGCCGCTTATGAAATCGCTGAAAGCAAAAGGGCACTGGAAAAACGGCTGGGCGTCCCCGTTACCAGTTTTGCCTATCCTTACGGCAATTTGGATGACGATGTGGCGCAAATGGTTAAAAAAGCAGGTTATTCCTGCGCCTTTACCACTGCTATCGGTCCCGTTATTAAAACTTCCGACCCTTATAGGTTAAACCGTTTCCGCATTACCGGTTATACCAACAGAACCGGTTTCATAACCGCCGTGGAAGGAGAACCCTATTAACCGTTCGGTTTACGGGCAACATAAAAGATCCTTCTGGTCGCAGGGTTTGGCGGGTCAAAAGTGAATCCGTGGTATTCTGCCAGCAGTTCAAAGCCCGTTCGTCCCAAAGCCGCTATTATTTCATCTCTTGAATAATATTTCTCCTGGTGAACTTCGTAGAACTTCTCGTAAAGAGCCCCTTTCTTAATGAAACCCGTTAACCTTATTTCCCATAAGTCTTCCGCATGATTGTAGTCGGTCTCCCAAATAAGAGACATATCCTCTTCATCGAGGAAGGTGGTATCGTTGCTCGCTCCTTTGGCCAGTTTGGCAACAGCGTTCATGTCAAAAATGAATAATCCGCCAGGCCGGAGAGCGGTGTAGACTCCGTGGAAAACTTTTACCATGTCGGTATATGCCGTTATGTAATTTAACCCGTCGTGGTAACAGGTCACCAGATCCACCTTTTCCGGCAATCGTAGTTCACGCATATCCTGTTGTAGGAATTCAACGGTCAGGTTTTCCGCCGCGGCTTTTTCCCTGGCTTTATCCAGCATGGCCCCGGAAAGGTCCAAACCGTATACTTTTATACTGTGTCTAGCAAAAGGCAGAGTTGTATTGCCTGTACCACAGGCCAGATCCAGGACGCTGGTCAGCTTTACATTGAACCTGCCAGCGATTTCCCGAATATAGTTAAACCAATCGTCATAATCAACGCCCTGCACCAAATAATCGTAAATGTCGGCAAGCTTAACATACTGGTCCATCAATAATCGTCTCCAGGTTTGTTTTATTCATCACCAAAACTGATCCCTACCGATTTGGCCGCAAATACTTTGTCACCGTCAGGCGGTACCTTACGCAACTGCTTTACGGCGTCGGCGATTGGAACAGTTTCTATACGGGTATTTCTCAGACAGACCATATGGCCGAATTTACCTTCCATCAAGGCTTTAACAGCACAAGCCCCATACCGGGTGCTCAGAATACGGTCAAAAGGTGTAGGGCTACCTCCTCTCTGCAGGTGGCCAAGCACCGTAACCCTGGTTTCCATACCCGAACACTTTTCAATTTCTTCAGCAATACTATTGCCTATACCGCCAAGGCGGATGGGGTCGGCGCTGTCGGGAATTACCTTAGCTACCACCATCTCCCCGCCCTTTTTCCTGGCACCTTCGGCCACAACTATGATGCTGAATTTCTTTCCGTTGTCCTTTCGTTCCCTGATTTTCCTGCAAACTGCCTCAATTGTAAAGGGGATTTCCGGAATCAGAATAACGTCGGCCCCGCCGGCTATCCCCGCTTCCAGGGCTATCCAGCCGGCATAGCGGCCCATAACTTCCAGGATCATCACCCGGTGATGGGACTCAGCCGTAGTATGCAGCTTGTCGATAGCATCTGTAGCCGTATGCAGGGCCGTATCAAAACCGAAGGTTATATCCGTGGCCGAAAGGTCGTTATCTATGGTCTTGGGGATACCAATAACCGGAAATCCTTTATCCCAAAATTCCTTCCCAATACTGAGGCTGCCGTCTCCACCTATAATAATCAGAGCATCGATCTCCAATTTTTTGAGATTGGCAATAATTTCATCAGATTTGTCAACGTAAACCGTTTCCCCATTCTTCTTCACAGGATAGCGAAAAGGATTATCCCTGTTGGTAGTGCCGAGAATAGTTCCACCCCTGGGTAAAATGCCGGACACACTCCTGACATCCAGTTTTGTATACTGGTTATGAATCAGTCCACCAAAGCCGTCCATAATGCCATACACTTCTAAACCATACTGATTAATAGCCGTTTTTACCACCGCCCGAATGACGGCATTCAAACCGGGACAGTCTCCGCCGCCCGTTAAGACGCCTATCCTTTTTATTACCCCAGTACTCATTTAATGAGCCTCCTTTCGCAATAATTAAAATTTTGTTTTCGACACTCTGACAGGAAATCCTCTCCAGCCGCCACTTTTTCCGCAAAACACAAGGATTTTAATCGAATAACGTCGAAAAGTTATTATAAGTCTGAGCAAAGAAGGTGATTGCAATGCTGGTTAAAGACCTGATGGCCCAACCCGTTGTGCTTATAACGGAAAAGGCCACCGTAGGGGAAGCCCTGGAACTTATCAGACAGCATGATGTTCGCCACCTGCCGGTAGTTGACAGAAAACAACATTTAGTGGGCGTAACTTCTGAATCGGACCTCCTGAAAATCTTCCCCAGGAATAAGCACGACGAACGGAAAACTTTTGAAACAAACCTTCTTCTGAGGACACCTATCACGCAAGTTATGGTTCCCAATCCTTATCATATTAATCCGCACATTACCATAGAGGAAGCGGCCCTGCTTATGAAGAACCATAAAATAGGCTGCCTGCCGGTGATTGAACATTCCAAAGTGATAGGACTGATTTCACGCACCGACGTCATCGAAGCCTTTATCAATTCCCTGGGGCTTGGCAAATCCGGTGTGCGGGTTACTATCCCCTACCGGAAGAAAATAGGTTTCCTATCGGATTTGGTGCGACTGGCAGATAAATTTGGGGTATTAATCGACCATATGGTTACCTTTGAAACGGAGATTGTCTTGAAGATTCGCCGGGAAAAAGCGGAACAGTTTCTGAAAGAATTAAAGTCCCACGGCTATACAGTTACCGATATTACATGTATAGAAAACTCCGTTTCTCTACCCTGTGCCTAAAAAGGTATTTTAAGTGCCTGACGGAAAACCCTGCTGGCGCCAGGCCTCATATAATACTATAGCTACTGAGTTGGATAAGTTCAGAGACCTGACATTGTTTATCATGGGAATGCGGATACAGAACTCCGCATTTTCTTCCAGCAGCTCCTTCGGCAAACCGGCCGTTTCCTTGCCGAAAACTAGGAAATCATCGGCGGAATATGGAACGTCGGTATAGAATTTCTTGCCCTTGGTGGTCACATAATAGAACCTGCTGGCAGGATATTTCGCCTTTAGTTCCTGAAAATTTTCGTAATACCGGATATCCAGCAGGTGCCAGTAATCCAGGCCGGCTCTTTTTAAATGCTTGTCATCTACCGAAAAACCCAAAGGCTTTACTAAATGCAAAACAGAACCTGTAACAGCACAGGTTCTGGCTATGTTGCCGGTATTGGCGGGAATTTCAGGTTCTACTAAGACTATGTTCATGTTTGTCCTCCTATTTCTGATAATAGTCCCTTTTATTTTTCCGTACTGCACTACATTCTTATTCACCCGTACAATTTTGTTCACCCCTAGCACGCAGTCTTTGCTGCCGACAACAGATTCAGGATTTGATGTCTTGGTCGACCTTTTCCCTTTCATGTGTCTTCTGCTGCTGTTTTAACAAATATCTAAACAGCATCGAGTATAAGTATATTGAACCGCCTACAATTAATAGAAATGTAACCAGGTCCAGGAAGCGGATAGGAACGGAGCTGAATACAAAGAGCACAGGACCTTTAATGTTTTTGGGCAACAACACCAAAGAAAGAAAAAATAAGTGAAATATAAACACCAAAATAAACCGTTCCCGCATGGTCAAAGACCCCTTTTTTAGAAAAGATACTCCAGGCGAAAACAGTATTTATATACTACATAGGAACTGTAAATATTTTTGCATTTATTGCCTTTAGTAAAATTTATTTCGATGCAACAATTTTATTTCCTGTCAGACCTGGGCCCTTTTCTAAAAAAGTAATTTATTGTTCAGGTAAATCATTTTTATGAAACTTAGTCTTGCTATAATTCAGTTTCACCTGGCTGAACCTGCGGGAAAATATTTTTCCAGCCACTTTAAAGTGGTATCAAAAACATATCGGAAATTCCTGGTAAAACGGTGGTCCGCTCCGGCGATTATCGCCAACTCTTTGGGATACCGCGCATTTTCAAAGAGCTTGATGCCCTGTTCCATAGGCACGGTGCAGTCTTCACTGCCGTGAATAATCAGAACAGGCCGCGGCGCAACAGACTGCACATTTTTTAACACGTTGTATCTTTTCAGATCTATGAAAAAACCTGCTTTCAATTCATAGCTGTCTGTTTCGGTTTCAATATGGTAGACCTTATCTTCGTCGACACCTAAAGGACCGTAATAAGTATCTAAAGGCTCGATAAATAGTTTTTCCAAATCGTGAGGCGAGCCCCAGGTACAAACCCCGGCAATTCGGTTATCTAAAGCAGCGCGGCAGATAGCCGTGGTTCCGCCGAAACTCCTGCCCAAAGCTATGAAGGGGCCCTTCGATTCTCTACTGAGGTAATCTATCGCTGAAGCAAGGTCATCCATATATCCTGTTAATGTGATATTGGCAAAATCCCCTTCACTGTCCCCTGTTCCGGCAAAATCAAACCTCAATACCCGGTAGCCCCTGGCAACAGCCTCTTCGGAAAAGACGGCCGCCTTGCCACTGCCCTCTTTGGAGCCACGAAACCCATGACAAATAACAATCGTAGGCCCTCCCAGCCAATCGTCTGGTTGGTGCAGTACCCCGGCTAAGCGCTGTCCACTGCTGTTTAAAAAGCTGACATTTCTCATACAGGCCCTCCCTGCGCGTAATAAATGACCCGGTTAGGGTCATTTGTTAAAAGCTTTACCTATAATTTTAATATTCCATAAAATATCTTTTAAGCTGTCCATCATGGTCAGGTAAATAATTGATGACTTCGGCAAACAAATGCCGCGAATTAAACGCTCTTCGTGCTCGGTAGCATAGTCCATGACCACCCTGTTATAAAGATCGGCCCGGCTAATCAGGTGCCCGGCAATAACTTTATTCCCGGTCACTGCCAAATCACCGGCATTCTTCAGGCAGTCCAGCACCACGTCAAAAACATCTTTTAATTCGGTAACGGCCTTATCACTAAATAGGACTCCGTCTTTGATCTTGCTATTAACACTCTCGCCAATTTTCACTGCGGAGTACTTGATCTGCTCCATGGATTTGAGAAACTGCAGAACGGTGGTCCTGTCAACCTCTTCCCCTGTCCCCTCCGCCGGAGAAAGAACGTCAGCCGTAAGCTGATTAATCAGGCCGTCAGCCTTTGATCCATATTCTTCAGCAGAAGCCAGCACACCCTTTTTATGCTGCAAGAAGCCTTCGAAGATTTTCGTAAGCATGGACCGGACATAAAACGTTAATTCACCCAGGTTTTTCAGCATTTCCATTTTCCTGCAGTCTGAGTTTACACCAGTCATAAGACCTACCTCCCTGCCATAATATTTCTTATATTATAGCAGAAAAATGGCTTTAGACCTGCCTGTTTTGCCGTAAAACGGAAAATTTCAGTCGTCAATGGGTGGTGGAAAAACTGAACGGTAGTTATAGTATTCGGCAAAAATAACGTTTATCCTCTTTACTGCCGCCAAAGGGTCCGAAACCATGGACTGATTGACACCCACCGCTTTTTCTGGTACATTAAGTTAAGTAGGTTCTCGGAAATGACCACGGGAGTACGGCGAAATGTTGGACCGATTTTCTAACCAAGGAGGGCAAAATGGGAGAGAATATTGCACAAAAAATCATCAAAGCGCATTTGGTTTCAGGCCAAATGGAACCTGGCAAAGAAATTGCCATTAAAATTGATCAGACATTAACCCAGGATGCTACCGGTACCATGGCTTACCTGCAGTTTGAAGCCATGGGGGTGCCAAGGGTAAAAACCAGGCTATCAGTCAGCTACGTTGACCATAACACCCTGCAGACCGGCTTTGAAAACGCCGACGACCACAGATTTCTGCAGACCGTGGCAGCAAAACACGGGATCTATTTTTCCAGACCCGGCAACGGAATATGTCACCAGGTTCACCTGGAACGTTTTGGCGTGCCCGGGCAAACTCTGCTCGGTTCCGACAGTCATACCCCTACCGGTGGCGGTATAGGTATGCTGGCAATCGGAGCCGGTGGGCTGGATGTGGCTGTTGCTATGGGCGGCGGTCCTTTTTACCTGAACATGCCCAAAGTTCTGAATATAAAACTTACCGGTCATTTGCAACCTTGGGTTTCCGCCAAAGACATCATCCTGGAAATCCTGCGCATCCTCTCTGTTAAGGGCGGCGTGGGCAAAGTCATTGAATACAGCGGCCCGGGAGTGGCCACCCTGTCTGTTCCGGAAAGGGCCACCATCACCAACATGGGAGCTGAATTAGGGGCCACCACCTCTATCTTCCCCAGTGACGAGGTAACCAGGCTGTTCCTGAAGGCCCAGGGCCGCGAACAGGATTGGCAGGAAATAAAAGCAGACGAAGACGCCGTTTACGACGAATATCTGGAGATAAACTTAAGCGAATTGGAACCAATGGTGGCACAGCCGCACAGCCCTGACCGGGTAGCCAAGGTAAAAGAAGTGGGGCCCATCGCGGTGAACCAGGTCGCCATCGGTAGCTGCACAAACTCTTCTTTTACGGACATGATGAAGGTAGCAGGCATCCTCAAAGGCAAAAAAGTCCATCCCGATGTAAGCCTAGTTATATCACCCGGTTCCAAACAGGTTTTTGAAATGTTGGCGAGAAACGGCGCCCTGGCGGATATTATTTCTGCCGGAGCCAGAATTCTGGAATCGGCATGCGGCCCGTGCATCGGTATGGGACAATCCCCCTGTTCCGGCGGCATATCTTTAAGGACCTTTAACCGGAACTTTGAAGGTCGCAGCGGTACCGCTGACGCCCAAGTATACCTGGTCAGCCCGGAAGTGGCTGCCGCCTCGGCCATCAAAGGCGTTTTAACAGACCCCAGGGATCTGGGCGCACCCATCGAAATTGCTCAGCCGGAAAAGTTTTTAATTGACGACAGCATGGTTCTCCCTCCGGCCGAAGACCCCAGTACCGTGGAAGTGGTGCGCGGTCCCAATATCAAGCCGCTGCCTATAAACAGGGAGCTTCCTGAGAAGGTAGAATGTTCCGTACTATTGAAAGTGGGAGATAACATTACCACCGACCACATCATGCCGGCCGGGGCCAAGATACTGCCTCTCAGGTCAAATATACCGGCTATTTCCCAGTACGTTTTTTCCGCTATTGATCCCACCTTTGCAGAGCGGGCTTTGGCTGCCGGAGGCGGGTTTATCGTGGGCGGCCACAACTACGGCCAGGGCTCCAGCCGGGAACACGCCGCGCTGGCTCCTATGTACCTGGGCGTAAAAGCCGTACTGGCCAAGTCTTTTGCCCGGATTCACAGGGCTAACCTGATAAACTTCGGCATCGTGCCGTTAACCTTTATAAATGAAACCGATTACGACGCTATCGGCCAGGGAGACAAGCTTGCCATTGATTTTTCCAAAATGGCGGAAGCAGGTAAAGTCACGGTAACCAACTTGGCCAACGGTAAAGAAATTACGATGGAACATGGCCTCTCGCCAAGGCAGGTGGATATCATCAAGGCCGGCGGCTTGTTGAATTATACAAAGAAACAGAACAGTTAACACCGTCAATAAAGGCCCAAATCACTGCCTGACGCAGTGACTTGGGCCTTCTGCTTACTATAGAACTTCAATATTAAAATCCACCACTTCCACATTGGCATTCTCTTCAATGTAATCCACAGCCTTCTGTAGAGTCTGCCGCGTCAGGTCTGCGCTGGCGCTGACGGTAGATATGCCCAGTACGGCATGCTGCCAGAAGTCCTGGGCAGCTACTTCGGCTACAGAAACGTTAAATCTGTTTTTCAGTTTGTCTATAATACCTTTGAGCTCCTGCCGTTTATCCTTTAACGAACGGGCCCAGGGAATGTGAATGTCCACGCTGCATATCCCTACAAACAACGAAGATACCCCCACCGGCAAGTTAATGATTGCCTTCATGTTATTTTCTGTTGCGCAGGTCTTTGTTGGTTTTCGTACCGACCCGGACCACGGTGGCCAGGGGTTTATAGTAATCTTCAGAGACCAATTCCTTTTTCCCTTCCGGCTCCGTCACCCGAAATACCTTAACCCGATACCCTTTCTGACCGCTGACCAGTACCGTTGTTTCGCCTTTGGGCATGGTGCCGTCCTTCTTCACTGTAACCTTCGGTTCAATTATCTCGTAGATATCGGAAACCAGGCGATATTTTTTATTACCCTGCTTCTTGCCTATTAACCTGACAAGCAATTCACTGTCAGAAACAGAAACAGCTATCAGCACAGGAAAGGCGGTGTTATTTTTGAATTTCAAATCAAGCTGGCCGTCAGCCACAGCAGCATCCTGTCCAATGGGGACATAATCGGGCGGTAGGCTATGGGGATGTCTTTCCACTATCTGCAGGCCGGCCATTAATACAGCCCGGTATAAAGTGGTCGATACCTGGCAGACTCCCCCGCCGATACCATCCGTCAAATTACTGTTACTGATTACTTTGGCATTTTTATAGCCCCTTTGAACGGTTCTCTGGCCCACAGTATAGTTAAATGAAAAGGTTTCACCCGGTTTAACTAAAGAATTGTTTATACTTTCCGCTGCCAGGATAATGTTGGCTCGCCGGTTTTTATCAGCGGCATCAAAACCGGTAACGGCCACGGCCAGGTCGTCCCTAACGTCTTTTAACTGCCCCGCACTAACCTCGGCAGCCACTTGCCGTACAGTTAACCGGCAAGACTCTTTCCTTTGTATAACAGCATTTTTAATAGCTTGCAGGGAAGCCTCTTCATCCAATCGATACCCTTTTTGTTCGGGGGTCACCTGTAATTTGTTATCCAGCAGAATAACTCCGGCATTTTTGGGGGACCGGTTAATCTCAGCGGCCAATTCCTGCAAACTTTTTCTCATTTTCTCTTCGTCAAACCGGAATGCTAACGGCAGTTCAACCTCATTCATGCGAATCCTGAAAGAATCGAACATTTTTAAGAAATGGTTATTTCCCCGGCCTGTATTATAAGCTTCCTCCACAGTCTTTTTATAATCGGCATAAATACCGAGTTGGCTATATGGCAACGTCCATTGTTTGCTGCGGAAAGTCAGTGTAATGGCAGAGTTACGAAGACCCGGTTCCAAGGCCCGGGTCAGTTTTTCTTCGGCTGCCGATTTATCCAGTCCGCCCAAATCAATATTCTCCACCAAAA
This sequence comes from Thermincola sp. GK-1, assembly GCF_059412445.1. Lineage (NCBI taxonomy): Bacteria > Bacillati > Bacillota > Clostridia > Eubacteriales > Thermincolaceae > Thermincola > Thermincola sp. GK-1. The sequence goes on along the minus strand of NZ_JBSQAT010000004.1, from coordinate 130,547 downwards.
CCCCTTCATAAATCAATTCATTATCTGCCGGAGCCAAGAAAAAAACGGCCCCAAAAACACTAACCGCCACTTGAATGGCGATTAATGATAATATTCCTGTAAAAACCTTTTTTCTGGAAGGCATAGACACACGCTCCCGGCAAAATTTGGTTCTAACTTCTCGTATTCATGGAAAGTTCGGTAAATTTGCCGGCTCTTTTTACTTTTTCCAGTAATTCTTCCGTAATAATGTCGCCTTCCTCAGCCAGAACTTCTCCTTTCTCAGTTTCTATTTTCTTACTGACCTTTCTGCCTAACAGGAATTGACGCTGTCGTTCCTCAAAAAGCCTGGTAGCCTCGGAATTGTCTTCATCCTGTTGCTCTTCTGTTTCCTGAGCGCTCCCTGCAGGAACTTGTGTATCCGGTTCAGCCAAACCGCTGAAAGTCTTTTTATCTGTAAGCAACTTGTCAACATCTTCGACAACTACTAAAACATCCTTGCCAAAGGTTACCACCCCGTCCGCCGGGACAATTTTCGGTTCGTTGCTATTGGGAGCCGTAAACTCACAGGCCACGATTTTGCCCTCGTTTTCTTCGTCTACGTAAAATTCGCTAACCGTTCCTATCAGTTTGCCCTTCTTGGTTAAAACTTTAGTCCCGATTACCTTTACATTTTTCTCCAACAGGTCGCTCAAATCAGGCAAATCATCCAGAGTAGTAATAGCTGTAGCGCTCTCGATAGTTACGGCGTATTCACCAACTCCTATGATAAATTTGGATGGCAATACCCGTACTCCCAGGTAACGGGTGCCGTCGTCCACAACCAGGCACTCAACGGCCCCTTCCTCGGGATTGATGATCAGGTCGTTAACTCTACCCACTTCCTTACCGTCATTAAGGCTTATTATGGCCAGGCCTAAAAGTTCTCCACTTCTTTTCATAACCTACTCTCCTCATCAAGCAAATGTATTTTAAAAGGTTTCCGCTTTCCATTGGCCTAATCTCTCTTCAACGGTTACCTTAATTAAATTCGGCACCATTGATATAGGCAGGTTCGGAGTATTAGCCTTCTGCAGCATCTCCATAAGAAGCTCTAAATGTTTAATTTCACAGAGAATATCCCTCTTCATATCCTGCTTGATGTTTGTGCCAACGGTATTTAAAAAAACCTGCAAGGCTTCTCTGGCCTTCTTGTACTGTCCCAATTCCTTGAACATGGCGCACATATCCGTAATTATCAAAAATCTCAGGCTTTGCGAAGGGTTTAACTCCAAGGCCGATTCAAAATACTTAACGGCCAGGTCCAGCTTGCCCTGCATTTTTGCATCAAAGCCTTTGGATATATAGTCGTTAAGCAGGTCGCCCGTATCAACTTGAACCGCATCCTTTGTTTTATCTTCGCTCATATCCGGTTCCCCTTGTAATTGGTTTTCAGTTTCCGTATAAACGGCAAACTCCAAACCCTGTGCAAAAGCTTCTCCCGTTCCTGAATCCTCCGGAAAAAAGGTTTCCTCCTGTTCCGGAATACTCACAGCTTGTTCTGCGATATTTTCCTGGTCTGTTACAGAAAACAGGTCTGTTTCTTCTTCTGTTTCCTCTACTTCTTTGTACTCATTACTTTCGTAATATACTTCATTGTATCTTTCCGGCACTTCAATCGAGATAATGCCCGGTTCTTCAGGTTCTTCATGCGATGCAGTGCCTGAAATTTCTTCGGATGTGTTAATCTCTCCGGCTCCGTCCTGTTCCGTTTCCTTTGTTACGTCATACTGCATCTTTGCTCCGGCATCATCGCCGGTTTCTTCTGCCTGTTTTGTATCTTCTGCCTCTTCTTCATCTTCCGCTACTACGTCTTCTACACCCTCCGCCTCAATTTTTTTATCTTCAGGCGGTAATTCCTGTGTAGCAGCAACCTCTTCCATCCCATCCGTCAGATGCGTGGCTGCCGAGGTATTCAGAGCAGCTATTGTTATTATGTAAGCACAAACAAAAATAAACCCTATTAACATCAGCACTACCAAAACCCAATTCATCAAACCTAACATTATTGGAAAAAGAGTACTGATTAACAGGGACACCCCAGCTATGTACCAAAAAACCCTGGTATTCAACCCTTTCTTCTGCCCTACCAAATAAAATACACCAAATAAAGCCGCGTTTGTGATTAATACCCACACAATGTATTTGGCCATAACTGACCCCCTTCAGGGACGCACTATGCGTATAAAGTACTATTCGACAGGTGGTACATAATTCCTTCATAAAATTAATATTTTCGAAAATTTCCACATAATATCCAGTTTAAACCAACTATACAAAAATATCACCTGCATCGGGACCTGATTCAATATTATTGGGTTTTGCACGCATTTCGTCATACCAAACAAATTTATAAAAACCAAAATATACATTAAAGATGTAATTGGCTATTATGTTCAACAGTATCAATAATCCACTGTTCGGCCGCACATTTGTTATCATGCTTAAAATTCCGTAAGCTAACACCTGAATAACCACCAGGGCAATCAGGTACAGTATGTTTTTGAAACCCAGTTTAGCACTTTCCTTCAGGCTCCCGAAGAAGTCATGCTCTCCCACTATCAGGGAGGGCAGCCAAAAATAGGTCACCAAATTATACAACAGTGTAATAACCAGCATGATTAGCCCAAAAGCAATGAAACCCATGACAAAAGAAGGTACTATACTGTCCGGGTTTTGTAACAGGACATTCAGGTTCTTGATAATGCTGAATTTCAGGTACAAAATAACCGGCACACCAAAAATGGCGGCGCCCACCAGCATAACAGCAAAGACGCGGAACCAGTATTTTAAGCCGTTTCTGAAATATTGGGCTACACTGAGGGGTAACCCCTCAACAGCATCCCTGAAAACCCCGTTTATCGCCCCGGTAAAATAAGCCTGCACAGCCATAAGCAAAAGGATAAAGATAACAAGAACTACAGCCCCTGCCGCCCCCGGACTGAAAAGATATTGAATTAATAGGCGGGCGGCTTCATCATTAGAGACTTGCATCATGTTGTTCACCAGCGGTCCGAAAAACACCAGTCCTATGATAACGGCAACAGGCACAACAATAAAAAATCCGGCTATAGACCCCAATAAGGGATAAAGAAACATCTGCCATTTCTCCGTCAGCAATTTGAAAGTACGACCGAAAGCATCGCCAAAATGGTTTGCCATCAAAAGTCTCCTTTACTTTAATTTACCTAAAAGCTATTTCGCCTTTTCCCGATAATTTTCCTGTCTGACAGGCAAATTTTCTGTCATATCACCAAACCGGCCTTTTCCCTCCCCTTTAAGGCCGCAGCGCATACCGGCTAAGCTCCGGAGTAGCCGGGACACCCCACCCATTCTTTACCCACCCACCACAAAGGGCACAGAGACACCACAGAGGAAAAAGTAAAGGCAAAATTTCAAAGCAATTAATTATAACTCAAACCAGAGAACCTATAAACTTTACTTTTACCATTAATTCTCCGTGTCCTCTGTGTACTCCGTGGTTGTAATAAATTTCTATTCGATTTCCTAGTGGTAAAGGGGTTATGCAGTCTGAATTAGATTGGTTGTCCTGGCCAGGGCCTTATCATAGAGTTCCAGGTACTCAGCCGCCGACCGGTTCCAGGAGAAATCCTGTTCCATACCTGTGCGGGCCAGTTTTTCCCATTTATCGGGTTCGTCGTAAAAGAGTTTGATGGCCCTTTGCAATGTATGATAAAGCATTTGGGCCGAATAGGGTTCAAAACTAAAACCGTTTCCCATGCCGGTGAAAGGATCGTAATCAACAATGGTATCGGCCAAACCGCCTGTAGCCCTGACTATCGGCACAGCTCCGTAGCGCAGCGCTATCAATTGACCAAGCCCGCACGGTTCAAGTTTTGAAGGCATCAAGAACATATCTGCACCGGCATATATCCTTTGCGCCAAAATACTGTTAAACCCAATATGCACCGCCATCTTGTTGGGGTACTTATTTTTATAACCGGTGAACAGCCGCTCGTAATACGGTTCTCCGGTACCTAATATAACCAACTGCACCCGTTCTTTCATGAGTTCATCCAATATTTCCGCAAGCAGATCCAGTCCTTTATGATCAACCAGACGTGAAACCAACCCTATCAACGGCACGCTCTCCACAGGCAAGCCCATTTCCTTTTGCAGCGCATATTTATTTTCACTCTTCTCCGCAAAGGTCTCGGAACTGTAATTACGGAAAATACGCGGGTCCGTTTTGGGATTAAACTCGTGGAAGTTGATCCCGTTTACGATTCCGTAAAGGTCATGAGCCCTTTTTCGCAATAATCCATCCATCCCTTCACCGTATTGAGGCGTTTGAATTTCCCGCGCGTATTTTGAACTAACAGTATTTAATATATCTGCATACACCAGGCCCGCCTTCATAAAACTGACCTTTCCGTAAAATTCCAGCCGGTCGGGGTGAAAATATTCTTCGCCCAGGCCAAGGAGGCGCAGCACATCCTTGCCATGGTTACCCTGGTACAGCAGGTTATGGACAGTAAACAAGGTGGCTATCCGCTTATAAATATCCCGGTTTTGATATTTTGTTTTCAGCAATAAAGGAATGGGACCTGTGTGCCAGTCATTGCAGTGAATTATGTGCGGCTGCCAACCAATATAAGGCAGCATCTCCAGGACCGCCTTACAGAAAAAGATATACCTCTCCGCCTCATCCCAATAACCATAAATCCCGTACCGGTCAAAGTAATGGTAGTTATCCACAAAATAAACAGGCACCGTCTTCGTTCCACCCGGTACTATCGCCTCAATTGAACCTTCCCTGATAATGCAGGTTTGCTTTTGCCCGGCCATCTCCACAGGAAAATCAGTCACCGTTCGGCGCCAGTCAATTCCCTTATATCTGGGGAGCACAATACGCACATCGTTTCCCAGTGCCGTCAAAGCCTTCGGTAAAGAACCGGCCACATCGGCCAGGCCTCCGGTTTTGGCAAAAGGAACGACCTCCGCCGCCACATACAGAACTTTCAGGTTTTTATCTAACATAGTAAATTGCCTCCCTCTTTTCAGCAAATAATTGAAACAAACCTCTTAACCCTCTTAACTTCAAATACCGGTCTTGCCAACTTATTCTTAGGTTGTAACGGAGAACGCCATTTTATTTGTCTATTTTTTGGAAAACCCCCATAAAAGAAAGCTTTCCTACGATTAGTATGAATACACCACATGTGAACTCCACAAAAAAGTTATTGTTTTAATTTTAGGAAATTATGCTTTGAGGTAAAATTGTGGATAACCTCAAAGCATGATTACCGGATATCAACAAAAGTTTTCTTGAGGTTTCGATAGAAACTTTTGTTCAAAATTCTAAAAAAGGAAAGGAGGTTAAAAAATGAAGTTGTTGAAAAGGATATTTGCACTGGGTCTGATCTTCATTTTTGTTTTCAGTTTTGCTGCCGGTTCCTATGCTTTCCCCTCCTTATCCCTTATGTTGAATGTACCGACAGAAACCAAACCGCCGGCCCTTTTGCCCTTCGCCGATGTATCGGGGCACTGGGGTGAACCGTTTATTGCAGAAATGTACTTTCGCGGTATAATGAACGGATATGCAGATAATACTTTCCGGCCAAACAACCCTGTAACCAAACTGGAAGCGCTGGTCATGATGGTTAAAATGCTCGGTTTTGATCCGAAAGACATGGGGCATTCCGATAACTACCTGTTAAATGAAATTTTCAAAGTGCCCAAGTGGGCCGTGCCTTATGTGGATTACGCCATCGACAACGATATTGTCGATTACAAAGAAGTCCAGAACATGACACTGCAGCAACCCCTGATCAGGCAGGAAGCAGCCGTAATGGTGATTCGCTCCCTGGGCCTGGCCCGCGATGCCAAAAAAATAGGTAAAGAACTGGACTTTACCGATGCCGATGCTATAGATCCTGACGTAAAAGGCTTTGTCGCCCTCGCTAATGAGAAAGGCTTGATAAACGGCAATTCTAAAGGTGCCTTTCTCCCAACCCACCCCGTTTCCAGGGCAGAAGTAGCCGCCATTATGGCCAAGGTTTTTACGACAGAAATTTCACAAAAAGGGTACACAATAACAGAGGGTAAACTGGCTCAAAAAAAGCAAAGTCCTGAAGGTACTGAGATAAGCCTTTATCACCCGGCCGCCGACGGGCGGGAAGAACAAACCCTATCCCTGAGTTCGGTACCTGCTATTTACAAGAATAAGCATTGGGTTGGGCCCGATGAATTGGCTCCCGAAGACTATCTGAGGGTAATTTGCAAAGATGCCGACGGGAAAACTCTGATTTTTGTGGAACCTGAACCCGCTCAGGAACAGGTTGCTTTTGAACAACTGACTTTAGACAATGCTCCGGTAAAATTGCAGCAGCTCTTTGAAGAAATTAAAACCAACGAAGGATTTTACGCCTTCCGGGACGATTCGGACCTGTACCTGTTGGCCTGCCGGGGCGAAAAAACTACCGGCGGTTACAGTATCGAGATAAACAGCATTATACCCGCAGATGAACAGCAGAAGATTTTAACAGTTCGTTATACTAATACCGATCCCGTTCCTGGTAATTTTTACACTCTTCCGATAACTTACCCATACAGCCTAGTGAAAGTAAAAGTAAAGGCAATGCCGGAAAAGGTAATATTCAGGGAGCAGTCTACCGGATTGACCACAGAAACGCCCGTGCAGCGTCTTTAAAAATAAAAGGAGCTTGATTGATCAAGCTCCTTTTATTTTACTGCTAATGTCCTCAGCCGGTTGACAGCCGCCGCCACTTCCTGTTTGCGGGGCATGGCCAGATCACCCGGATGCTGCCCAGAAAAAGGGGCCAGGATATCCAACCCTTTTTCTTCAATATCCCGAAAAACAGCATCTACAGCCTGGTGAATAGTGTGCCGGTTATCTATGTATTTTTTCGCCATATAAAATATCATGGCGGCTATGGCCCTGGTCTGGCTGGTATCAACCAATTGTTCCAAAAAAGATAGATCAACGGAAGAAGTACCAAAAATAATGGTTTTCAGGCCCTTCGCATCCACCTTGGGCTTACCACCCTTTTCGGGCCGAAAGCCGCTTATCAGGACCACCCTCGGTTCCGTTGCACCAAAACCCTTTCCCCCTTCAGCCAGCCTCTGGTTGGGCCTTAACCGGGCCACTTCTTTCGCCCGGTCTGTTATATTGTAAGCCACATATTCATCCATCATAATCACCAGGTCGGCTACATCGAAATAATCTCCCGACCCGCCCATTACCAGTATTGTCGATACGCCTTTATCCCTGTAAAGCTGCCTTACCTTGTCCACAAATGGCGTAATCGGTTCTTTTTCTTTCGCCACCAGAGCCTGCATCCTGGCATCCCTGATCATAAAATTAGTAGCGCTTGTATCTTCGTCCAAAAGAAGCAAACCTGTTCCGATTTCCAGGGCTTCCATAATGTTGGCAGCCTGTGAAGTACTGCCGCTGGCGTCATCAGTGCTGAAAGCCCGCGTATCTATGCCATGCGGGAGATTGCTAATAAAGGGCGTAATATTTACCTTCTCCACCCGTCTTCCGTCTTCAGCCCTGATTTTAACTGCATCGGCACGGGTTATCACCAGTTCCCGCCCATCACCGGGAATATGGTCATATACGCCTCTTTCAATGGCCTTCAATAAGGTTGACTTGCCGTGATATCCCCCGCCAACTATCAGGGTAACGCCCTCTGGAATACCCATTCCTTTGACAGGTCCCCGATTGGGTAATTGCATATCCACGGTTAGATCAGGAGGTGATACAAAAGGCACAACCCTTCCGGCCATGGGTTTGTCGCTGACTCCGCTTTGCCTGGGTAAAATTGATCCGTTGGCCACAAAGCAAACCAGGTTCCTTCTCTTCATCTCTGCACGGATAAAATCCTGGTCTTCTTTCAATTCAACATAAGACAGGGCTTCTTTAGCAGGAATATTGCCAAATAAGATAGAATCGGCGACTATCCTGGGCAACTCTTCCGTCAGCATCGCTGCGGCCACATTTCCCATCACCGTCCGGCCCCTGGCCGGAAGCCCCAGGGAGATCCTGGCCTCAATATAATCTGCATTCACCACCACGGCTGTCCGTTCCAAAATTTCCTGACCACCGGCATCAATAAACATCAGCCCGCTTTTCCCCGTCCCGCGGATGCCCCGGGAATGTTTCCCAATCATAGCTGCAATACGCCTGCTGAGATAATCTTCCAGCCCAATCCGCCGGGGTTTGTTATGCCAAAAATCGGCCGGAAAGCGGGCCAAGCTTTGGGGCACCCTCACCCTGATTCTTGATGGGGACGCAAAGGGGTCACCCTGAACATAGTCGATATACAGGGTATAGTCCCTGAACTGATAAACACCGACAATATCCTTATATGCTTTATATCCCTTACCGTCAATCCTTTTTAAACTCTGAAGCAGTTTTTCCATACCGTCACCTTAATATCCGGGCATCAAAGGCATAACTTTACCCTGTTTTTGATAATAGGCCGCTATTAAACCAAAGCTGCCCGTAAGCATCATATCGCCGAAAGGAGCCGCCAGATAAACCTTTTCCCCTGCTATCTTATACCGGTTGGGTCCTGTCACCACAATCTTCCCGGTAAAAGAATGGCGCCTGGCTTCGGGGTCCACATAGGCGCCATGGCCCCTGGCGTTAAATACCTCCTCGTGAGTCAGGGTGCCAGCCTGGAGTTTACGCACATATTCCATAACAGCCTGTCCGTCCAAAATCCGTGTATGGTGTTCAAAAAGGCCAAAAATCCTCTTTCCTTTAATGAGCACTCCCACGGTATGCTGGTTGCCGATATTGACAATGGTAATACCCGTCTCGGCTGCCGCAGCCACCTTCGGATCACATAAAGCTCCCCAGATGGCGGCCGAACCCGTATCCATCAGCAAGGCGCCGGGCAAATCCCTTTGCACTGCCCGCATTCTGGTAAAATGAAAGGGTATATCAAAATAGGCCAAATCTTCTAAGGCTCCTCCGCGTTCAATAAATTTTCTCCACTGCTGAAAACGAAACTCCCTGTTTGACTGGCCTATCGCTTCACCGTGGTCCTGGACTGCAACGGCAAATTTCTGCGGCAATTCTACATCAAAGCAAGCCAGCGCTTTTTGTAACGCTTCCAGATCTATGTCCCGCATGGCTATTTCCCTGACATGGGCCGGAGGATTGGCCGTTATTTCAACTCCCATCTCTTCAACCTTTTTCAGATCATCATTAATGGTCAAGGCAGCATCAGGTGTGGCATAAACGGCCAAGCCGGCATTTAAATGTCTGCGAATTGCGCCCACGCAAGCCCCGCCGCCCATCAGGTTGCCGTTTAAAAACACAGCTTCTCCCCTGGCAGTAGCTGCGCTGATTCTGTTGCCGACGATCACCGTCTGGGAGGGCAGTACCATCTTCACGCAGTTTTCTATGGGCTTACCTTCTTCGTAAAGCAGGATATCCTGCGTTCCTCCGCCAACATCTATAGCCAGAATAGCTTCCGCCAAATTTATTCCTCCTTTAATTCTTATCCTTCTTTTAGTCTTTTTTCTGAATCCTGCTGTTCTTTCAGTCTTTTTTCTCTGTTCACCCGCAGTTTCTCTTCCAGTTTCAGGTAGGCATCAGGGTCGTAGTTATCACTTTTCGGGCAAAACTCCGTGCTTTCCCGACACACAAAACAATTAGCACATTTGATTGTTTCCCTTTGCCCATTGCTATCTCGGTGAACACCCACTGTCTGTCATCTCCTTATTGCAACTCAGTATGTTCAAAACCTGGGCATTTATAAAGGCCAAATGACTCCCTTTCCATATGGCCCCGGGAATACATTTGACCTTCTCAAAAACCTTATGTGCGCACAACACTTCCGCAACTGTATTATTGCAAGAGCTGCCGTTCAGCAATAATACTGTAGGCTTTGCCTGCGGCGCCTTTAGCATAATAATCAAAGCCATGCATTCGCAATTCCGCAGTTAGCCTGTCAGCTTCATGGGCATCAGCGGCATCCAGTACCAGAGTTAATCCATCGTTGGGTCCCAGCCTGGCAATAGTGTCTTTCAGTTTATTGATACTCTGTTCACCCAAAGCCGGTCTCAAGTCCAGAGTAATATTCATAATCGGCCTCCTGTCGTTTTTATCTGTTAATATGCCCCACGACGGGCCGGATTATTACTCCGGAACCTTATTTTATTTAATACTACCTAATTTTTATTCAAACGGCATTTAGATGCCACCCGAATACCCAATCCTATGTTTCTTTATGCAGAGACGGTAAAGGTCAACGTATTCCCGGGCAGATTTATTCCATGAGAAATCGCTGTCGAGGGCTTTTCGCATAAGGCTCTTCCAGCTACCTCGGTCTGAATTATACAGATCCAAAGCGCGTAAAATAGCGGCATACATTTCCTCTGCGTTATAGGCTTGAAAAACAAAACCGTTACCGGCGCCCGTGTGCGGATCGTAATCGGTGACAGTATCGGCCAGCCCGCCTGTAGCCCTGACAATGGGAACGGTACCATACCTTAAGGCGATCAACTGGCCCAATCCGCAGGGTTCAAAACGGGAAGGCATCAGGAACATGTCGCTGCCGGCATATATTTGTTTGGCCAAAGCTTCGTTGAATCCTATGAACACCCCTACTTTCTCGGGGTATTTCCCGGCCATAGCCTGGAAGAAATCCTCGTATTTCCTGTCACCTGAACCTAATACTATTAACTGTATATTTTGAGTCATCAACCGGTCAAAAACTTCTGCAATCAGTTCAAGCCCCTTCTGGTCCACAAGCCGGGATACCAAGCCGATTACCGGGAAATCCACTTTCGGTAAGCGTAGTATATTCTGCACCGCGGTCTTATTTTCCTTCTTGGCTTCCAGGTTTCCCGAACGGTAACGAGCGGTGATAAAAGGGTCCTTTTCGGGGTCATACTCATTGTAGTCAATACCGTTAATTATTCCATATAAATCCTGTGCTCGCTTCCGCAGAATTCCTTCCATGCCTTCACCGTATTCCGGCGTCTGAATCTCCCGGGCATAGGTTTTGCTGACGGCATTGAGCAAATCGGCATATACAAGTCCGGCTTTGATAAAACTTATACTACCGTAGAATTCCAACCGTTCATGATGATAATAATACTCCGGCAGTCCCAACACATCCAAAGCATCCCGGGGAAAATTACCCTGGTAATGCAGGTTATGTATGGTCATAAGAGTAGCTATCCCTTTATAAAAGGGATTTTGGGCTGCCAATTCTGTTAATAATACACACACAGGCCCTGTCTGCCAGTCGTTGCAGTGAATAATATCAGGCTGAAAACCAATTGCCGGCAGCATGGCCAGGACCGCCCGGCAGAAAAACCCGAACCGGTCAGCTTCGTCGGCATACATGTAAAGATGTTGGCGGTCAAAGTAATGATAATTGTCTATAAAGTACACCGGCAACTGTCGGCCTAGGGTTGCCTCCCCCACATTCATAAAAGTCCTGCGTACGATAGCAGTCTCTTTGCGTCCCCTTATCAAAACGGGAAAGTCCGTCAAAGTTTCCATACTGCTTTTAATAACCTTGTATCTTGGCATGGCTATGCGGACATCATGGCCCATTTGGGCCAGCGCCCTGGGCAAAGACCCTGCCACATCGGCCAAACCGCCGGTTTTCGCATAGGGAGCAACTTCCGAAGAAACAAACAAAATTTTCAGGGACTCATGATCAGTCATCAGGTACCTCCGACATTATTTCTTCTTTCCCAAAAAATTTCTTCTTCCGTTGTCGTAGAGCCAGTCAACAAAAATAATTGAGAGACTTCAATTGTCACATTCTACCTCAATTCTGCAAAATCCTTTTCATAACAGCATTATATTTGGCGCGATTTGCAGTAGACCGCCAGGCAACAATTCACACACTGCGGGTTTCTTGCCTTACAAACTTTTCTGCCGTGATGAATGAGCCAGTGATGAGCCCGGGACCATTTGTCCCTGGGAATTGCCCGCATCAGGTCCGCTTCCGTTTTTAACGGAGTGCTGCTGTCAGCCAGGCCCAGCCTGTTGGCTACCCTGAAGACATGAGTATCCACGGCAATGGCATCCCGGGCAAAAGCGTTGCTTAGAACCACATTCGCCGTCTTGCGGCCTACTCCCGGCAAAGATATAAGCTCTTGCAGGGTATCCGGTACTTGGCCTTTGAATTCCGCCACCAGCTTTTTGCTTGCCGCCACCAGGTTCCTGGCCTTGTTATGATACAGACCGCAGCTTTTGATCAGCTCTTCCACCTCTTTTACCGGGGCCTTGCTCATCTTTTCCGGAGTGCCGAATTTGGCAAAGAGAGCAGGAGTCACTTTGTTTACCCGTTCGTCAGTGCACTGGGCGGACAAAACAGTGGCCACCAGCAGTTCAAAGGGGTTCCTGTAATTTAAAGCTGTTCCCGCATCGCCGTATTCTTTTTCCAATGCCTGTAATATCATTTGTACCCTGTCTGCAGCCATAAACCGCTACCTCCGGACGACGAATGACCTGTTATCGGTTCATCATAACAAGTACGATAATAATATGTTTTTGGTTTACAACACTTTGGCGAAAATTATGGTTTTATTTTCTTTACTCCTTTTGTTGCAGTTTTTGCAGGTTAAAAACCAGAAATAATAATCATTCGTTATAATTTTACGGCTCATCAGGAGACGGTCAAACTCCTTCAAGGCCTTTGGAACCAGGTGGCGCGGCCCGGTATATACCTTGGATATCATTCGGGTCGGCCCCATCGTGACAACGTTGGCATATTTTCCGTCCGGGGACACAATTTCAACCATGAGACTGCCCACCAGCATACCATCGTTAAAAACAATTAGCGGCGGGGCAACAGTCCGAAAACCCTTTTCCTCGATTTCTGCCATCACCCTAAAAATTTTAAGTTCGGGAGCAACGGGAAAATGCGAAATCATGGGTACCTTTACCTGGTAAAAAGTTTTGCCTGTCCAGTCATTTTCCTGCATATCCCAATTCATGAATTCTTCCTCGGTCATGCCGGGACAAAAGCATTTCATCATAACGGCACCTCACAGCATACTTTTATCTGAATTTCCAGGCTTCGTAAGCAGGCAACTGCAGTTTTCGTAAGGCCATGCCTACCCCCAGATTAATGCCAACCCCCACAGACCAGAACTTTAAAGCCACGTCCCTGGGTATGGACAGAATGACCAGCAATATAAATACTGTACCCAGCAAACTGTATTTCATTGTATTGATTCCCCGTTCCCGCTGGCCGAGATTGATCCAGTTGATGCCCGCCAGTAAACCGCCCAACAGAAAAGCCGGTAAAGAAACAACCGTAATTACAGTTGGATGAATGGGGCGCTTCCACAGCAAGATTCCTTCACCTGCCCAAAATATTTATGCTTATTATAACATAATTTGCACCAAAATTTGTACCAAATGGGCCAACAACAGGAAAAAAGACATGCTGTCAAGAATATTTGGGGTAACTTCCCCTAAAAAAAAAGACCCCACTGCAAGGTATTTTGCACAGGGTGTCTTTCCTCCCACACTCATATTGACATTGAAGAAAAAACTAGTGGCCAAAATCGTCTATTTTCCAATTTCCGCTCTCCTTAACAAGTATAAATTTAAAATGATCTTGCACAACTTTAGCCTTGTTCTTTAATTTAAACTCAAAATCAACTTTGTAACCCTTTATATCTTCTTCTTTTTTATTCTTGCCTCTACCAAAGGTCATGTATTCATATACCACGGATTTATCCGGTACTATTTGTGATATGTTGATAAATTCATATTCATCTTCTCCCAACGATGCATTTTGAGCCATTTTACGTCTCTCAGTTGAATATAAGCTCTTTAGCCTGTCTAAATCATGAGTTTTGACTGCTTGGAAATAATCAGTGATTGCCCTTTTGCATTGTTCATCGTCATTTTTATACTGTTTATTGTACTGTTCAATGGAAGAATTGGTACCAATGCACTCACTGATAAGAAGCAAAAATATAAGCCCTAAAATCGCTGTTTTTTTCATAGTCTCTACTGTCATGTTTTAATAGTATCCGGCAATTTTAAAATATACCTTCGAATCAGTATATTTCGTATGACATTTTACGACATTTTTTGAACATCGGCGCTGGCTATCGGTAGAAGGTTGAGCAATTTCTTTAATTATAATTGCATTTTGAATTTTGTTTTATTTGTGGTAAAATGGTTTCGAGTTCTACTTAAACCAATAATTGTCAGGAGGGCGCCATGATTGACAGAGATTTGATTGACCGGATCAATTACCTGGCCTGGAAAAAGAAGCACGAAGGCCTGACAGCAGAAGAAGCGGAAGAACAAAAAAAATTGAGGGACATCTACCTGCGGAACATACGGCAGCAGGTCAAGGCATCTCTGGATGCACTGAAACAGGCCCAGCAGGGACAGCATAAAAACAAGGAGCACGGCCATGGGTGCAATTGCCACCACTGTAAAAATTAAATGAGGCTGGCAGATAAGCACAGCCTCAATTATCTTTCACAACCTTATTCTTCCTTAATTGCTGCCGTCGGGCAACCCTCTACTGCCTCGTGAGCCAAAGATTCTTGATCGGCAGGTACTTCCTCTATTTTGGCAACTGCCTTGTCGTCATCACCCCATTCAAATACATCGGGGCAGATACTGATGCACTGTCCGCAACTGACGCAAAGGTCTTCGTATACTTTTACCTTCAAAGTGTTACCCCCTTTTATGTTTTAATGTATCCCATAGAATTTTTCCCATCATTAATGTTGCCCCAATAAGCGTTAATTATTCCTGTGCATGGTTTTCCCAATATCGTGCAGCAACTTTCTGGCGCCCGGCATGATAACTGCTGACATGACACGTCTGGAGAATTCCGGACCAAGTAGCCGCTTGCCGCCATATTTAACTACGAATGACTCTTCTTCGGGGATAAACTCCACTTGCTCAGTTTCGGGCATACCCTCCAGGACGCCCCTGACGCGGGCCACTCAGCCTCCGCACAGGAGCCCGTAAACTTTTAGCTTACAGCGGTTAAATCCGTCAGCGGATTGGTCCCAGAGGATTTCGACCCGGGGATTAACCCATATATTGTGCAATCCGGGGCCTTTTTTCATAATAGTGTACACCTCTCATTATATTTTGCCCCGGCTAAGGTTCCGTATATTCACGTAACAAGCCGCATCTCAATTTTAATCTTAATTCAAGTCTCAACCCTCCAGGTGGCTCCTGGATTCCTTTAGCATTTCCCTTATCGGCAGGTTGTAGGGGCACTTCTCTTCACAAAGGCCACATTCGACACAATCGGAAGCCTTTTTGGCCAACGGTCTGTATCTGTCTACAGCCCAATCCTGCAGTCCGTATCTGGTCCAGTAACCCTCCAGGAGAAAAATCATAGGAATATCAATGCCCTGGGGGCACGGTTGGCAGTATTCGCAGCGCCGGCAAAAACGCTCTCCCAATTGCCGCACTTCCCGGTTTAAGGTTTCCTGCTCTTCCTCCGTCAAAGGTAATATTTGCTGTCCAAGGGCAGCATTTTCGGCCACCTGATCCAGTTTGTCCACGCCTGGTATAATGGTCGAAACAGGCGAATTTAGAAGAAACTTAATGGCCAGGGCCGCGTTTTTAAAAGCCCCGCCGGCCAAGGGTTTCATGGCAATCATCCCAATATTCATTTCCAGGGCAAGGGGGATGAGGGCTTTTTCCGCTTCCCTTTCTACAGGGTTATATGGGAACTGGACTGTATCGAATTCCCCTGTTTTCAGTGCTTCCACCAGGATTTCCGGAATGTGCCCGGTAATCCCAATGTAATTGATCTCGCCCCGGGCCCTGGCTTCTTTTAAAGCGGCCAGCGCCCCATCAGGCCCCTGGACCTTTTGCAGAGTTTCCCTATCCTTAACATTATGTAACTGGTACAGGTCAATGGTACCGACACCTAAATTTTTCAAGCTCAGTTCAATATCCCTGGCCATGGTCTCTTTGTCTCTGGCCATAGACTTAGTAGCGATGATGGGTCTTTTGGTGCCCCGAAAACCGACACCGAACTTTACTTCACTATCGGTGTACGCCCTGGCAGTATCAAAAAAATTAATGCCTTTTTCCAATGCGGTTTTCAGTATCGCTGTCGCTTCTTCCCCGGCAACCCGTTGGATGGGAATCCCCCCCAGTCCAATTACCGATACCTTTAAGCCAGTTCTGCCAAGAGTTCTTTTTTCCACAATCAATACCTCCTAATGTAACAGTTTATTGCCATCAATATAAACAATTATTGTAGTATGAAGTTATTTTACCCTGGAAAAAGAAAACTTTTACGTTCAAAAACTAATCCTTCTCTAGCAAATTACCCCACTAATATTTTCTGGGGCTTTTCCAAAAGCTAAGAAATAAGAAAAAAGATATGATACAAGCTTTGGAAGGAGGTGTTGTTGTTGTTGCAGAAAGAGCAAAAATTCATGGACAAACAAAGAGCGCCAAGGTTAAAAGACGCCAAAAACAACAAAAGCGTGATGGAGCCGGTTGAAAACACAGGTTTTACAGCAGCGGCAGACCGCATCACCCCTTATGACCCCGATGAACTAAAAAAAAGGAAAGAGCTATAGCGTCCTGCATATTTAGGTTGCCAAACCGGGGAAATAAGACCTTTCCCGTGACTTTAAGGTAGGTGGCGTATTCACCGGCAGGATACACCACCTATTCAACATTTTTTCTATTCTACTTTTATTTCCGTATCATTGATAATCCAATGGACAGCTTTAACCACGTAAAAAATGGCTATAGCATAATAAATCAAGAAGAAATAAGGAAACTGCGGGTACACCAATTTGACCAATGCTTCCAACAGCAGCGGCAAAGTCAATGCGTATATGCCAACGTTCCAGGCCTGGCCAAACTGCAAAGGGCCCTTTTGGGCGTTGTTGACAAACATACCGATCATGGCAAGGAATACTCCGCTTAGCAGTTTTCCCACCAGGCTAACGATATAACCTACAATGCCGATGATAATGATCAACCATTTCAAAGAAGGCAAAAAGGCCAAAACTTTATCTTTGGTGAGGGTTATTTCTTTATAATCCTTTAAATTTATCTGTCTGACCTGGTACTGCTGCTTAAGATAAATCTTAGTCTTGGTAATAAACACGCCATCGCTGTATTTATCCAGAACATCCTCTCTGGTGGCTCCCGTTGTATCAACCACCAGGACGGAATTGTTTTCTCCTTCCAGGTAATAAGGCTGCTTAGCATTGAATCGGAATTCACCGTCTGCCAGCTTAAAATCCGGCACCTTTTTTTTAAAATCACTGATAAACTGCTGTAAATCACTGTTTAACCCAATTGCGCTTTTGATGCCTGTGATAATAAAAAGGATACTGAATAAAACCAGCAAATACTTGATGGTTTTTGATGTTTTTTGGAAAGCTACTTCTCTGTAAAAAGTCCAATCTATAATACTGCCTTTAAACTGTTCTATAAAACCCAACTCAGCGTACCTCCTTAAACAGGTTATCGGCTTCCGCCACATTTACCAGTTTATCCCAGAGCCAGGGAGCGGCTTTTTTAACATTAACCGGTTTGCCATGTTCGTTTAGAAAAGCATGGGTTGTCCCGCCATGGGCAATAAGCTGACCATCCGTATTAACGATGTCATAATCGAAACCAATACGGGCGCCGGAAAGTTTGTTTACTCGCGTGTTAATAATCAATTCATCGTCGTACCGGGCCGATGTTTTATACTGGCAGTGGGCCTCCACCACCGGCAGATAGATTTTATTGGCCTCCAGTACAGTATAAGGCAGCCCAAAGTCACGGAACAATTCAGTCCGACCTACTTCAAACCACACAAAATACTTCCCGTGGTATACCATCCCCATTTGGTCTGTTTCTTCATATCGTACCCTGACCTTGACTTCTCCCACCATATTTCCTCCTAAGTAATGTGAATTATTTTACCGTTTCTGTTAATGTCTATTAATATTTGCCCTTTCCCTTGCCATTTCCTGCTTTAAAAATACCTGCGCCGGGCGCGTTAGCCGCCGCTTATTTCATTTACTGAAAAAACGCTGTAGGTAAAAACCGAAATTCCAGTGCTCGAAAAAGGCTTCCGCGGCCATTTTACCTGATTCGTAAAGCTGGCGCATCTTTTCCTTACTTATATCGAAATCAGTGGCATGAATCCCGAGGGTAGGAATGGATATAGTCTTGGCTGAAGAGCGTTCCTCCAGGTAATAGGCATCGTGGGCTTCCAACATGGTGGAAACCAGGGCTGCTAGAAAAGATACCGGTCCTTCAATGTTTCGCGGCCTGCCCTCATTTGGTCCCACAAGCCGGAAACCAAAAGTAGGCAATTTCGGACGGGCCCCCTCGGACTCAAAGAGCCATAAGGGAAAATTGCTTAAAACCCCCCCGTCGACGAAATAACTTTCTCTGAGCACACATCTTTCATCATGGTATTTGATTACCACCGGCGCGAAATAAAAGGGAATGGTACTGCTCATGCGCACAGCCCTGGCTACAGAAAATTCGTCGGGATTTATGCCGTAAAACTTTAGGTCCCTGGGCAACACCACCATCCTACCCCGGGAAATATCCGATGTAATTACCTGTAATTTATACTTATAACGGTCATCCCTTTCCTTTGAATTAATTAAATCGCCAAAAGAACGAATACCCCTGGCGGCAAGTTTTTCCTTCACCCAGTCTTCAATAAACTTCCCCTGGTAAATTCCCATCCTGGTTATCACATTATAAATGGGACCGCCGACAGGTGGAATTTTCCCCGCAGGGAAGGAATCCTTTAATTGCTTATAATTTATAGAAAACAACATATCTTTAATTTCCGACGCGGAATAGCCTGCCGCTACCAAAGCGCCGATAATTGCCCCGGCAGAGGTCCCGGCGACGTTTTCCCATTCGTAATAACGTTCAGCCACTTCCAGGGCACCGGCAATGCCAAGGCCTTTTACTCCCCCGCCTTCAAAAACAGCGTAGGCTTTTTTCTTTTTTTTCAATTTATCAAAAAAGCCCATCCGTCAACCCTCCTCAATTTATAATATTAAAAGGGCCGACGGATGTACCTAATTCCCTGCGCAGATTTCTTCCACAGCCTTGCGAATATTCTCCATGTGCATTTTTACCAAAACACCGGTAATTTTTTCGCCACGGAATGACATTTCTTTTAGAACTTCCAGAATTTCCTTTAAAGTTATGCCGCGAGTACAATAATCCGTAACCCTGGCCAGGATTTCTTCCAAGTAGTCCTTATCGCTGTCAATACGGAACAGGATTTCTTGTCGACCGGCTGCAAAATCTCCGTGGCCGGGTATAACCATTTCGATTTCCAGTTCATCAACCAGCTTTTTTGTCTTTTCCAACGTATCTATATAAGACCGAAAACTATGGTATACAAACGGAAACTCAAGATCGGAAAGATAATCACCCGCTACCAGTATTCTCTTAGACCTGCTGATTAAAAATATACTTTCCGCTGTATGTCCGGGGGCATGAACGACTAAAAGTTCATCCTTTGCCAGGGGTATGCGCATTCCGTCTTCCAGGTAATTGTCTATTTCCGGGAAAACAAATTTTTTATCCCTGGATACGTAGTAAGTTTCATCAAGTTCGTTGAGCTGAATCAACTGAGCCTCCCGGTCTACTGTCCGGAACGCCGAATGTCCCAACAATTTAAACCCGTTAAAGTACTGATGCCCCACAATATGGTCAAAATCAGCATGGGTGAAAATGACATACTTGTTAAAGGCTTTGCTATTCATCGCCTGGCTGGCAATAATCCGGATCTCGCTTGGGAAATAGGTCGGGTCAATCACAACTGCAACTGCTTCATTCCGGTAGACCACACTGTTAGTCTGCCACATGCTGCTTTGAAAGACAAAAAAATCTTTATCTATCCTGAACAACTACAACACTCCGCTCCATTTTTCTTTTCCATTTGTTTCTTATATGTACAAAAAATTCCTACTTTATACAGGCGCTTTTTTCCCACTGCACAACCATTATATTTTACTGGTATCGTAATGTAGTAAAACATAATCTTTCTGTACGGGGCGCCATTTGGTAATTCCGCCGGATACCATGGCTTCTTCCCAGAACTGCCCGCACTTTGGGCAAATAAACAGGTATTTGAAATCCCGCTTATGTACAGATACAATATGCCAATCATCTCTAACGGTCCCACAGGCGCAGTCGCAATTGTCCCATTCCCCGGAAGTTTCCACCAATTGGGGAGGGATAATAAATTTGTCTTTTTTGGCAATTCTCCACTTGAGAGCAAACATGAGCCAAAGAGTACCAAAAGTAATTAATGCCAGCGATTTAATCGTCCTGACCACCGCCCTCCGGATACCGGTTTTTGTATCTATATCATATTTTCGACCGTTGAACCCAAATCCCTTTTTCTTACGCAAAAAGGAGAGGATAATCCTCTCCATTCAGGCAACGTTTGTTTCACCGGGCAACGGCTCCTATTTTTCTTTCTCCCCTCCTACGGCAGGATAGGGAGGGTTCTCCGCCTACCGTTTGGGAGCGACTGCGCCCGCAAGCCCGCTGCCGGGCAGGCAGGGAGTTCCCGCATGCCCGAAGATGGCGAAAATACCGTTTTGAGGCTTTACTACTGCATTTACTCTGCAGGATATCAAAAAACCGCTGCACATTAAAGTGATGAGTTGCGACTTAGTGGAGGGCGGATAGACAGTGTTTACGACAGTGAGGGCTTGAAATTGCCGTTTCCGACACGGACGTCGGAAACCCGGCCATTGAGTCACGGATGACGATTTGGCCGGGTTCGGCAATTTCAAACGAACGGAGTTTACACTGTCTCCGCCCGTAACTTTTAAGCAACGTTTACTTTATGTGCAGCGGTTTTTCCGCCGAAACTGCAATATAAGCCATCGAGTTCGGGAACGCTGCCTGAACGGCAAGGGCTTGCAGCACCAAGCTCCCGGGTAGCGGAGACACCCTCCTACCCTGCCGCCATTCTCCAGCATAAAGCTCCGTGGTAACGGAGAGCCCACCCACCCCTTCAATAGACTGACTTGGAAATATTGGAGCGGAGAAACTTTGTCTTCAATCAGAAAGGAGAGGATTACCCTCTCCTTCCTTTTTTAACCTTCCGGATCAAAATAATAACCCACACCCCAGATAGTTTTGATAAACTGGGGTTTATAAGGATCCCCCTGAATTTTTTTACGAAGCCTGGTCACATGGACACATACCCTCGATGCATCCATGGTGGAACGTTCCTTCCATATGTTTTCCATAATTTCATATCTGGAAAATACTTCGTAAGGGTGACTGGCCAGGAAATTTAGAATTTCAAATTCCTTGAATGTTAACTGAATTTCTGTTCCGTCAATAGTTACGGTACGAAGTACCCTATTCAGACTGATTTCCGGAGTTTTACCATGCTTGTTTCTTGGCATTGCCAAAACCATTGTTGTCCACCTCCTATAAAATATAATAAATTAGAACCCTTACGAAATCGTTTCGCAATTATTACAAATAAATTAATTTTCAAGATTATTACTTTTTCTTAACGTTAACAATAGATACTACTGCTCTGCTTCAAATTTATAACCAATACCCCAAATAGTTTTAATAAATTCAGGATCGGCAGGGTCATTTTCAATTTTCTCACGCAGTCTCCGAATATGAACTGTTACCGTATTCTCATCACCGTAGTAACTGCTGTCCCATATTTTCTCCAGCAACTGCATTCTGGAAAATACCTGGTTGGGGTAAGAAGCCAGAAGCCACAGTAAATCGAATTCCTTAACTGTCAGGTTGACATTTCGCCCATAGACCCTGACCTGCCTGGTTCGCTGGTTTATTTCTATATCTTTGTAGGTGAGAATTCCATCATTGGCAGCTTCTTTACAACCCTTGCTCCTTCTTAATACGGCCCTGATTCTAAGCACAAGTTCGGTAGGGCTGAAAGGCTTGGTCTGGTAATCATCTATCCCTAATTTAAACCCGACTATTTTGTCAACTTCATCATCTTTTGCTGATAAAACAATGATCGGTATGTCTGACCGGCTTTTTATTCTTCTGCACACTTCAAACCCGTCAATATCGGGCAGCATCAAGTCCAGTAAAACCAAATCCGGCGATACTTTGGCTGCCAATTCCACTGCCTCCATGCCGTTTTGCGCCGTAATAACCTGGAATCTCTCTTTTTTCAGAGTATGTTCAAGGATCTTCAAAATTTTAGGTTCATCATCAACAACCAAAACTTTATGATTATTCACTTTTCTCTCCCCCAATCAATGGAATGGAAAAGTAAAAGGTGCTTCCCTGACCCAGTATACTTTCCACTTTTACCTGACCGCCGTGCATTTCTACTATATGCTTGACCAGAGCCAGCCCCAGCCCGGTACCCTGGTATAGCGGCTCAGGCCTGTTATTAACCTGCCGAAACTTTTCAAAAATCAGCTCCAGGTTTTCACTGGAAATCCCCACTCCGTTATCGGATACACTTACAATTACCTGGTCCCGCCGGTCATTCATCCTGGCCCGTAACTCAATACGTCCATCCTCAGGAGTAAATTTGTGGGCGTTGCTCAGCAGGTTAGTCAAAACTTGCATCATTTTCGGCGGATCGACGTAGACAGGCGGTATGTTATCCTCCACATCTATGATAACCTGCTGTTTTTTTAATTTAAAGATGGGTTCGGTTTTCCGAAGAACACTGCTACAAAGGTCTGATATGCTTACCGCCTCACGGTGCACCTCAAATTTTCCGGCTTCAATTTTCGCCAGGTCCAAAAGATTATTTATATAATTGAGCAGTTGCTGACTGCTCTCGTTTATCTCGTTAATATAATCACGCTGCCTATTGTTTAAAGGGCCCGTTTCTTCGTCCAATAAAAGCTCTGTAAAAGCAATGATAGCGGTCAAAGGGGTTCTTAATTCGTGACTTGTATTGGCCAGAAACTCATTTTTCAACCTGTTCGCTTTTTCTAACTGCAGATTTATTTCGGCCATCTGGCGTTTCTGATTATGGAGCACGGTATTGGTCTGATAAAGCCTCACCACGGACAATATAAATAAGGCCCGCATAATGTAAGCAAATTCAAAAATTTTGTAAACATGGCCCAGGACGTTGTATGTATCATAGGCAGAGGCGTATAAAGTAAAAGCCGCTTCACTAAATATCCCGAAAATCAGGGCCGCCTGCAGGTAATAATCGGCCGAATACTTCCTACCCAGTCTTATTAGATGGTAAAGGGCTATGCCTTTTAAAACAATTACCAGATAATCCAGAAATACCTTCAGCCAGGTCTGGCCTTCTCCCGGTATAAACATGGCCGGGTATTTGGGATGATAGTACCCTATACTGATTATAATTACTAATGTAAAGACCGCCGCCCCGGCCAGAAAATAGCCGGGATTAAGTTTGCTTTTACGTATGGGGTTTATAACTACAGCGGTTAGTAAACCAAGAGATTCAACTGACCTGGACAGCACCCAGTAGAGAGTTGATTTATTTAACGAATTTTCCGTGAGGAAATTCGGCATGCCATGATAAGAAAGCGTATGGGCAACATCGATTAGGCCCACCATAAAAAATGTCAGGCATAATACCAGCTCCCGCAAGCTCCTGGTTTGTTTAAAATCATACCAGGCGGCAACAAAAACAGTGCAGCTTACGACCACGCTAAACAACATAAGAACTATGTGCAGGGTCAGAAAGACGCTCTGGTCCATGTCAAAGTAAAATATCCTGGGTAACCAACCTACTATCAGAATTCCGGCCACTAATACGAAAACTAAAATCAATAGCCAATCCTGCCTCAATTTGGGCGGGCTTAAGTAATTTGGCGGGTTTTCATCTTTTACAGCCATCATATTGGCCTCCGGTAACTTTATTACGCAAAGATTACTAGTAGTAATTATACTTTTCTTTCAAATTTTCCTTCTTTTCGAGGTTATTTGACAATGTAAAAACATGCCATTTTTTTGCAGCCATTAAATGCTGACTTATGGGCAACATTATTAATGTAACGTCAACCTTATCACTGGAAAAATATTTTTGAAATTTACAGCCATAACAAGCTAAAAATCAGGGAGGAAAAGAAGTGAAAAAAGAAAAGAAAATTTATAATAGTGGCGCTAACGGCCAAAAGCCCAAACCATACCGGTTAGAATACAAAGAAACTTTTGTGGAGCCTGTTGGCGCCGGTAAGCCAAAGAAAAAGTAATCGTGCCCGGCAGCCGGCGTCTAATCAATGATTACACTGAAATGAGTGTAATGAGGATGCTTAGAGAAAAAAATGATAAACTTGCCGGCTGCCAGGCACTAACCACTAAAGCTTTGGAAAAAGAGGTTTTTCATAAACCAGGTAATCATGTAGTTTTTCAAAAAAGAGCCCCATAAAAAACCAAACCGGAGCATAGTCAAGCCTGATCAGGCCGTCAATAGCATACCGGTTTGTATATGTCCAGGGGGCCACCCCGAATATACTGCGGAGAAACCAACCGGACAAGTATTCCGCAGCAAAGATAATGGCAGTCCAGAATACCCCCCGGATCAACCACGGCCAATTCCTGATCCGGTCATGCACAAATTCCAGAAATACGCCCGAACCATAAATCAGGAACATCCACAGGGAACTGTAAGTCTTTAACCGCCAGTCGCCTGCCAATAGCGCGCCCATACCTGTCCAGAAAAACTCCATAACCAATCCGATTGTCCCGTAAATAATAAACCTTTTCCACATAAACATAGTGTTACCCGATGCAGGGAACACTATGTCCTGTCCTTTATGGTAATGGTAGGCAGCCTGCAAATCATGCCCCTTCCACCATTTCTGACTTTAATATGGCACTAATTACTCAGCCCGGGCAAAAACGGCGCCGAATAGAATCCGGCCAATAACCCCAAAAATGCAATAACAGCTATTACCAAAAGATATTTGAGCATTCTTTTTAATATCCTTTTTAACAAAATAGAACCTCCTTACCGGTTTTAATTTTTGTCTGTTATTCCCCTATAATTTTAACGACCACCCGTTTTCTTCGGCGTCCGTCAAACTCCGCGTAGTAGATTTCCTGCCACGGTCCTAAATCCAATCTGCCGTTTGTTACCGGCACAATCACCTGGTGGTGCACCAAAATACTCTTTAAATGGGCATCACCATTATCTTCACCGGTTCGGTGGTGCAGGTAATCGGGACCAAATGGAGCTATTTCCTCTAACATGTTATCTATATCCTGAATTATCCCTTCTTCGGCATCGTTAACATAAACACCGGCCGTAATATGCATAGCGGAAACCAGTGCCATCCCTTCCCGGATGCCGCTGCGGCCGAGGATCTCCTTAACCTTTCCGGTGATGTTAATATACTCCCTGCGTTTAGTGGTATTAAACTCCAGATATTCCGTATGAGATTTCATCTTGTTTCCTCCTCCCGATATATTCTTTGTCTCAACTTCGCATTTTATTTTTGCCATTTTAAAAATCATTTGCAGCGCCCTGTAATGGTAAACAACACTAAATGGCAACTTTTGTTTCATAACAGTGCGAAAGTTGAATTCTTTGTTTTTAAAGGTACTACGTGTGGCAGGTATTTCCTCCTTCATATTAAACAAACTATATGGAAAAAGCTTATATTATGCTATAATATACCAAGCAACAAACCTACAGAGAAAAGGAGTTTTGGCTATGGGAATTTCCAATAAGATTGAAGAAAACCTGAAAAGAGCCTCCTGGATCAGGGCCATGTTTGAAGAGGGTGAACGTTTAAGAAAAATATATGGCCCGGAAAAAGTCTATGATTTTACGCTGGGTAACCCCAATGTAGAACCGCCTGCCGTCTTCAAGGAAGAATTAAAAAGGCTGGCCGACAACCCCATACCCGGGATGCACCGTTACATGAGTAACGCTGGCTATCCTGAAGTCAGAAAAGCTGTTGCCGATGTCCTGGCAGAAGAATCGGGCCTGCCCGTTAATGAAAACCATGTGGTTATGACCGTTGGCGCTGGCGGGGCTTTAAACGTGGTTTTAAAAACTCTCCTGGATCCCGGCGATGAAGTAATTATCCTGAGTCCCTATTTTGTCGAATACAAGTTTTATGTTGATAACCATGGAGGGGTATGTAAAGAGGTTTCTACCCTGGAAAACTTCCAAATCGATACCGAGGCCATAGCCCAGGCTGTCACGGCAAAAACGAAAGCTATAATCATCAATTCCCCTAACAACCCCACCGGAGTTGTTTATCCGGAAGAATCCCTGTCGGCGCTGGATCAAGTCCTCAGCGCGAAAGAAGAAGAATTGGGCACTGATATTTACGTGATTTCCGATGAACCATATGCCAAAATCTGTTACGATGGCATTAAGGAGCCAAACGTCTTTAAATACATCAGGAAAAGTATTATTGTAACTTCACACAGTAAAGACCTGGCCTTACCCGGCGAAAGGATCGGTTACCTGGCAGTGAGCCCGAAGGTGCCGAAGGTTGACCTGGTTATGGAAGGAATGACTTTTGCTAACCGTATCCTGGGGTTTGTCAACGCACCGGCCCTGATGCAGCGACTGGTTACTAAACTGCAAAGGGAAAGGGTAGATATCGCCGATTATGAGGAAAAAAGAAATATCCTCTACGAAAATCTCACTGCTCTCGGCTTTGAAATGGTCAAACCGCAGGGCGCATTTTACCTTTTTCCCAAATCACCCATACCCGATGACATTGCTTTTATAAAGGCAGCCCAGAAACATAACATTCTCCTCGTGCCCGGAAGCGGTTTCGGAAAACCGGGGTATTTCCGCATTTCTTACTGCATTGACAAACAAATTATCCTGAATTCTCTACCTGCCTTTAAACAGTTAGCCGCAGAATTTAGTCTGGGATAATGTAAAGGACCTGCATTACCGGCAGTTGCATACCGGCAATGCAGGTCCTTTCTTTTAACGGTTAGCCTTTTTCTGCTGCCAGAATTTCTGGCTTTTTTGCCAGATTTCTTTCTTTGTCGGTTCGGGCGGCCACAGGTCGGCTATATTCTGTCGGCGCATGGCTGCTGTCAAATTTTCAAAAACCTGCGGGTGCTCTTTGACCAGGGATTTGATGAGTTGCTTAGTGGTTTCCCGTTTCGTCTTCTTATCCCTCGGACAACCCCCGGGAATGGGTTCAAAGCCGATAAAACGCAAAGCTCCTTTGATCTCCTTTTCCCTTAAATAAACCAATGGTTTAATTAAGGCGAGGCCGCTGCGGTCCCACTGCGTCTTCGGCAGAAAAGTCCTTATCTGCCCGGAAAAAAGCTGGCTCATCAAAAATGTCTCCACTGCATCATCCAGGTGATGGGCAAAAGCTACCTTATTAAACCCTTCCGCCCGGGCACAGGCGCTGATTATACCTTTTCTGAAAAATGCACAGGCAGCGCAGGGGTTTGGCTGTGAGGGAGAAAAGGCAATTTCGGCAATTTGGGTCTTTTCGAAAAAGAACGGTACATCCAGCCGGCGGCAAAAATCTTCCAGGGGCTGTCGGTCGAATTTGTCGTTAAAACCCAGGTCTATGGTAATAGCTCCAATATCAAACTTGAACGGAAAATGCCGGCGTAGCACTCCCAGTGCATAAACTAAAAAAGCGCTGTCCTTGCCCCCCGATAAACCGATTAATATTCTGTCGTTCGGTTCAATAAGTTCAAATTCTATTATCGCCCGCATCAATTTCCTGACATAGCTTTTCGGTAAAGTTTCCCTCATTGTTGTCCATCCTTTTGCTTGTCTTTATACTGCAATCTGTAAACTACTCCCTGCGCCACAGCTACGGTATCCCCTGTTTCGTCCCGGATCATGATACTGTAAATTCCCGTTCTGTTGGTCAGGCTGTCCTCCCTGGCCTCAGCCGTCAGAATTGTTCCTTCTTTCGTTGCTTTGGCATAACTGATATTCATATTTAAACCCAGGGCTATTTTGTCATGGGTATTGGCGGCCACGGCAAAAGCCAAATCCGCGATGGCAAACACCACAGCCCCATGGGTGATGCCCGCCCCGTTCAGCATATCCCTGGTCACCTTAAGCCTTGTTTTACCGTAACCTGCAGAGGCTTCCACTATTTCTATGCCCAGGCTCCGGGCAAAAAAGTCTTTCTTAAATTTTTCTTTTATTTTTTCCAGCATACTTTACCACCCCCTACTTCGTCCCTTTTTTATTCGCTTTCTTTTTCGAAATTCCTTTATCCGGCACTCCGTTAATTTTTAACTCAACTCGCGCAGTTCAATTAGCAGTTGTTACTTTTAAAACAATTCCTTAAAGTTAAAAAACGAGCTGCCTATGCGCCCGTTTTAATTAAAATATCATAAAACATTTGGCCTAATTTTATATTTATTTTACCCGTACCGGCGTCAGGTAACCATTTATATAAATCATGCTTAAAATTGACTGCAGGTATTCCAAAATTCTCCTGTGATGATTTTCCAGCAGTGCTGCTGAAGCCCTTATTTTCAGCAGTTGTTCGGGTTGCAAACCAGCCAAGGACTTTTTGAGCTCATTTGAATCAATACTTGGTGAAGGAACACTGATAGCTGCCCAAGATAGCCTCTTTAAGACTTCTTCTACCGATGTGCTGCCAGCCCGTATATCATCCTCCTGCACGAAAGGATTTGCTGAATTCCAAATTCCTTCCCTCGAACTTCCCTTTGCCAAAACGTATCAACTCCATTTTCTGTTTTCCTTCCTCCAGGTAACCCTTTACCCGAAACAACATAATTGCCCACTGTGAAATTCCTAGTAAATTATAACATAACTGCCCCATTTTCACAACATATTTTCGGAATATTTGGAATTATGTGTTTTCCTCGGCAATTGCAGCAATGCTGGCAAATTTATGTGTTTAAAAACTTGCGCATTTTAACCCTTTTAGCACTTCGTTCCCTTTTTGCATATTGTAATTAAAAAGCTATTTCTATGCAGGAGGGATATATTCATGTATCACTACGGTCATATATGGCCTGCCTACCCTTACCGCGACGACGTCTATATGCCTGTCATCAGATACGGTCAAGCGTATGTTCCATACCAGAGGTACAGATGTTTCTTCCCTTTACCGGAGGGATTTCACAAGGGCACAATCTTTCAGGAACTGTACGACCCTTACCAAAGAAAACCCTGGTAACCGAAAGGAGGCGCAGTTATGCATAGATACGACAAAAGAAGGGTCCAAATGCTGGAAGAAATTATGATGGTAGAGTTTGCCACTATTGAACTTGGTTTATTCCTGGATACACACCCCTATGATATGAGAGCCTTGAAAGACTACAACCGTTACACCTGCATGCTGCAGAAACTGAAGGCAGAATATGAACAGCTTTACGGTCCTTTAGCCCTGCATGGGACTGCCCCAACCCAATTCCCCTGGAAATGGGTGGAAGAACCATGGCCGTGGGAAATTGAATATTAATCTAGAAGGAGGTATTAAATATTAATGTGGATATATGAACGAAAACTGGAGTACCCTATTCGCGTCAGGAAACCTGACCCCAGAATGGCCAAGGCTATAATAACCCAGTACGGCGGGCCCGACGGCGAACTTTCCGCTTCCCTCCGATACCTGACCCAAAGGTACAGCATGCCCACCAGAAAAGCCCAGGCCGTTCTTACCGACATAGGTACCGAAGAACTGGCCCATATGGAAATGGTGGCCACCATGGTATACAAGCTGCTCCGGGATGCTCCGTTAAAAGAAATAAAAGCGGCCGGTCTGGATACCTACTATGCTGACCATGACCGCGCCCTTTTCTATATAGACGCGGCCGGCAACCCATGGTCAGCCAAGTATATACAGTCCAAAGGCGACCCGGTGGCCGACCTGCAGGAAGACCTGGCTGCCGAAGCAAAGGCCAGAGCTACTTATGAACACCTGATCAATCTTACCGATGACCCGTGCCTGCGCGACGGGCTGCGCTTCCTGAGGGAAAGGGAAGTTGTCCACTTCCAGCGTTTCGGCGAAGCCCTGGATGATGTGCATATGTGGATGCACAAGAAGAAGTGTTAATAAAACCGGTAAAACAATAAATATTAAAGAGAGCCGTAGGTTTCCTCCGCTCAAGGACGAAATCTCCATTGGTCACCGCTCCCGCTTATGCGGCTCGCGGACCGATGGATGATTTTAGTCCCTGCTCCGGAAATCCTGCGGCTCTCTTTTATGTAAGTAGTTTAGCAGCAGAATCCTGAAGAATTCTTGCAACAGCAAGTGATAAATAACTGTAATCCCTTCCTGAATTATTATAAAAACTTTTTATTGCCACAATAGCAGGTATTAATAGCAAAATATTGTAATATTTATTAAGGAAATTATTTTATGTCAAGGAGGTATAAAATGGGAAACAAAAAATTAATCATCCTGACCGGTGCAATAATCGGGTTACTGGCACTGACCCTGGTCAAACTGGGGAATCCTGCCAATATGGGCGTATGTATTGCCTGCTTCCTCCGGGATGTCTCAGGAAGCCTGGGGCTCCACCAGGCCAAGTTGGTTCAATACATGCGACCGGAGATTCTCGGCATTGTTTTAGGGGCCTTCCTCACCGCAAGAGCAACAGGGGACTTTCGGGCTACCGGCGGTTCAAGCCCGCTGATTCGTTTTATACTGGGGCTTACCATGATGATAGGTATGCTGGTATTCCTCGGTTGCCCTTTACGCGTGGCACTTCGGTTAGGTGCAGGAGATCTGAATGCTCTGGTCGGATTAGCAGGATTAATAGCAGGCGTTGTGGCAGGAACTCTCCTCATCAGAAAAGGTTTTTCGCTGGGACGTGCCGGCAGTCAGCCGAAAGCTAACGGTTATGTTTTTCCCCTGATGGTTCTAGTCCTGTTAATCTTACTACTGACATCCCCTTCTCTCTTTGTCTTCAGCCAGGAAGGACCCGGTTCTATGCACGCTCCCCTGTTTATTTCCCTGAGCGCCGGTATTGTAATAGGTGCTCTTAGCCAGCGCTCACGCCTGTGTCTGGCCGGCGGAGTAAGAGATATGGTTTTGTTTAAAAATTTCCACCTCATTTCTGGATTTGCTGTGATCTTCGTGGTTGTTTTGGTCGGTAACCTGCTGACAGGGGGCTTTAAACCGGGTTTTGCCGAACAGCCTATTGCCCACACAGAAGCCCTCTGGAATTTTCTGGGTATGGCCCTGGCCGGTTTTTCGGCAGCTTTGCTGGGCGGATGCCCTCTCCGCCAGTTGGTCCTGGCTTCAGAAGGCAACTCAGATTCTGCTGTTACCGTATTGGGCATGCTGTTTGGAGCAGCCCTGGCCCATAACTTTGGTATCGCTGCCAGCCCCAAGGGAGTGCCTGCAAACGGACAGATAGCGGTTTTAATTGGGTTGGCCTTAACTGCAGCCATCGGTTACCTGTTCAGGAAATGGGAAACGAAAGGAAGTTTGTCAGTGAAATCATCTGTAAAAATGTTGGAATAAATACACTGAGGAGGGATTGGTTTTGAAAACTCTGGATGTTCGGGGACTGGCCTGCCCGGAACCGGTACTGACGGTCAGGAGGGAGCTTGAAGAAATGGTTACAGGTACCTTACAAGTCATGGTCAATTCAGGAGCCGCCAAAGACAATATTACCTTTATGGCCAAAAACCTGGGGTGGGAGATAGATGTCACAGATCAGGAAGATTATATAACTCTCACATTAAAAAAGTAGCATGCCATGAGAAAGGAAAAATGTTTTATAACTTTTCCAAGCTCATATCACGTTTTGCAGGCAGAGAAAATCCTCAGGGCCCGCGGTCTTGATTTCTCCGTCGTACCTATCCCCAGGGAAATCACATCAAGTTGTGGCATGGCCATAATGTATAACTGTTCTGAGCATGCAAAATACTTTAATGTTATTGAGAGCTCCCGTCTGCCCGTTGAAGACTTCCACCGGTTAAAGTTTACCGGAACTTCGAGTTTATGGGACAAACTCTTAAGATAAAAACAGGTAAGCTGAAATTAAGGAAAAGTAGCTTCCCGATAAGGGTTTCGGCTACTTTTCCTGATTTATAGCCCTAGGTTCCCTCACGAAAAGAAAAGTCAAATTTTACTTCTTTTTTGCCATACAGTACGGGCTCTGGCCAGTTCTGTCCCGCTGTCCTTGTCCAAAATGATATGTAAAAAGGTTGTCTGCCTCTCTCCTGCTTCCGTTTCTTTTATCCCGCATAATACCGTGGAACCGTAGCTTGTTTCTTTCTTATAAGCTATTTCCACGGAAGAAAGCAAAAACCCGTTGTGCACGGAGAGCGGCACCGTTTCCAGCAGCCATTCAACATATTTTGTGTTGTTCACATGATCGTTGGTATCAATATCGCTTAATCGCACCCTGAACTCCAGTTTAATTTCCGGCTCATCTACGACCGGTAAATCGGCAAATTCGTCTGCCACCATCCTCTCCGCCCCTGTACCATATGCATCATAAATATCCGGCGGTATCCTGACCGGCCGCTTGCGGCGCAAATCAAAGAAAACCCAGAGTGTGGTGGCTGCTCCGAGTACTCTACCCTCCCTGTCACTAATCCTGAATTCCCGGGTAGCATAAAACCGTTCAAACTTATAAGGCCATGTCTCAATATTTACTGTTTCACCCCATTGGGGGTATTTTTGCATATGTAAGGACCAACGGGTCAAAAGCCAACCCCGGCTGTTTGCCAACAGTTTCTCTATACCCCAGCCCACAGATTCTGAATGCCTGATGGCAGCTTCTTCAAGATAATTTAAAATGGCTACCGGCGATGCCTGCCGGTGGTTGTTGATTTCGTAATAATGAACAGGGATGCTTGTCTGATAGGGTTCCATTGCTTTGCTCCTTTCCAGTTATGCACAGTCAAAAAGTTCCACTACAATTATAACTTATATTGCGCAGTTTTTTAAGGCATAGGTTAGTAACTGTCACTGTAATGGTGAAACAACCGTTGCTCCGAGGCTACGCCTTCCTTCAACCACAGAAGGGTGGGTAGGGTTCTCCGCTACCAAGGAGCTTTATGCTGCAAAACCTGGCCAGGAAGTCCGGTAACCGCTATGGAGGTAAAACAACCGTTGCTTCGAGGTTACGGGCGGAGACAGTGTAAACTCCGTTCAGTTGAAATCGCTGAACCCGGCCAAATCGTCATCCGTGACTCGTGGCCGGGTTTCCGGCGTCCGTGCCGGAAACAGCGATTTCAAGCCTTCACTGTCGTTAACACTGTCTACCCGCCCTCCACCAAGTCGCAACTTATTGTTTTACCTCCACAGCAGCTAAGTGATTACGGAAGGGTGGGTGGGGTGCCAATGCTACCGTTAAGGAGCGACTGCGCCCGCAAAACCGCAGCAAGGCAGGCAGGGAGTTCCCGCATGTTTAAAGATGGCGAAGGCCGCCGGGAAGTCCGGCGTTCAACTCATGTTGAGTGCCCGGACGGGAGGCGGCCTGACTCGTGACAAATGCACTATGAGCCATCAAGTTCGGGAACTCTGCCTTCCTGGCAAGGGTTTGCAGCACCAAGCTCCGGGGCAGCCGGGTCACCCCTCCCACCCTTCCGCCACCAGATGTTAAAGGCAGCAGGGAATTTGCAATTTTTGCCGAAAGCATATACCAAATCGTTTCTAAAACATATGGTGGAGGAACCTTTATGCCTAAAAAAGAATCCAAACAATTGGACAACCAGTTATTTCAACTGCAGTTAGCCTTTGCCGGTTTATCTTTATACCGGAACCTCCTGACAACAGATGCCGGTACACAGTTATACAACCTCCTAAGCCTGTTAAGAGCCAAGGAAGTGGAGCCTCTGGAAATTGTATCCGCTTACCATACTTTACTGCATACCCTGTGCAAGGACGCGGAGTTATCGGGAGAGCCCTGTGTGGGCGATGCCTGGCAGAACTTTTTACTTGATTTCATAATTACTGATGAAAACCCTTTTTCCCTGCAGGCCCAAAAAATGTCCCTGAGAGATATGAGTCCTTCCCTGATCAAAGCGGCCGGTTACGACATGAAGCTGCTGCAGCAGTTATTTTACGCCACATCCGTTGTTAAAAAGGCTTGTGGATTTGCTTCAGATTCAGCATACCCGGACTGGCACGTCTTTGGGGGCCAAAACCCACCAAGTAATACTAACCTGGAAAACCACCAAATAAAAAACATGTTTATGGAAACTCCCGCTTGGGAATCCTGCCTGGAAAAACTGGCAGACTTTTACCAGCAGAAAGGCTGTGGAATTTTCGCCAAGTATATTGCCTTCAAATGGTCCGGAGAGGATAAAAAGTTAAAGGGGATTCCCCAGCCGGACCCCGTCAGGCTGGATAATCTGGTAGGATATAAAACGGAACGAAAGGTAGTTATTGACAATACCAGGCAATTTATTGCCGGTTATCCGGCCAATAATATTTTATTATACGGAGACCGGGGCACGGGCAAATCGTCAACGGTCAAGGCCCTGTTAAACGAGTTTTTCATAAAAGGGCTCCGGCTGGTGGAAATGACCAAAAAGCAGTTGTCTGACCTACCAAGCCTGTTGGATGTCCTGAAACGTCATCCGCAAAAATTTATTATTTTTGTCGATGACCTTTCCTTTGAAGAAACCGAAACAGAATACCTGGCCCTGAAAGCGATTTTGGAAGGAAGCCTGGAAGCACGCCCGGCCAATGTGTTGATTTATGCCACATCAAACAGACGCCACTTGGTAAAAGAAAAATTCAGCGACAGGACTGTTTCTACAGTATACAAGGATTCGGAGGAAATCAGGATTCAGGATACGATGCAGGAGAAACTGTCATTGTCGGACCGTTTCGGGATAACGGTGATATTCCCTGCTCCTGACCAAAAAACCTACCTGGAAATAGTGGAAAATCTGGCTATCCAGAGAAGCATCGCATTGGACCCCGCTGTTTTGAGGCAGCGGGCGATACAGTGGTCCATGCTACACAACGGTCGCTCCGGCAGGTCGGCAAAACAGTTTATCGATCAATTGGAAGGTGAACTGGCCCTGGAAAAAACACATTTTTGACAGTTAGGAAAAATAATGAGGGGGCCGTTCACGTATGAACTGAGCCCCTTTCAAACTTCCCTCTTTAGTGGTTTTTTTATGTTTTACCTGACCCCACCAAAAACAATACAGGAATTATAATAGCCAACAAAGACACCGCTGAGCACCTGCCCGTACAAGCTGTGCAAAGGCCGTTAAAATTACGGTAAAAGTCTATGGACGCCAATATCAACCCAGCGGCTAAAACCGTATACAATATCACCCTATAGGTTAAAGCGCTGCCTGATTTCATAAAATTCCCCCACAGTCTCATCAAAAATCTTCCTGATTTTTCAATAATTTGTCCAAGGAGGGTTTGCCACAGGCTCTCATATTCTGCACTCTAGCTCCAATTTTTTTGGAAGATAAAGGCTTTTCCTTACGATTATATTAAAATTATATTACAAAAATAGGTCGGTTTCCATAAAAAATTAACAAAACGGCAAAAAAAATGGTAGAGAGTATTTCTCTACCAAATGGAAAATGGGTTTAACAGGTTTAGAAATAAAAATCCTGGCCTCAAAAGAAACCAGGAAAACCGTTAACTTTATCCGGTACTTCCCTTTCTCCCGAAGGGCGCTGCACCTTTGTCCCAGGCAGGTCTCCTGACTCATGGCTCAACGCTTCCCAAACCTTCCCCGGAAATCCGAGTGGCCTTCTTTGGGTTGCTCCCCATTCACAGTGGCGGGACCGTACAGGATTTTCACCTGTTTCCCTATTATCCCTTATAAGGGCACCTGAAACAAATCCAATTTTAAGTTCTTAAAAATTATAACATAATCCTTTCGAAAAGTCTACCGTAAAAAACGAATTTAAGGGTGGCAAAAACGCCACCCTTTGCTTAATTGCAGCCTGTATTCCTGAATTTGGTTTCTTTATTTGGTACTGACTGCACTTTCGCCACCTACAGCTGCCTGGGCTGCTGCCAGACGGGCAATAGGCACGCGGAACGGAGAACAGCTGACATAATCCATGCCTACCCGGTGACAGAAGGCGATGGAACTGGGCTCGCCTCCATGTTCACCGCAGATACCCACTTTGAGTTTTGGGTTGGCTTGCCGGCCGAGTTCGGTACCCATTTTAACCAATTTGCCCACACCGCCCTGGTCGAGGACAATAAAGGGGTTATCGGTAAGAATTTTCTTGGCCAGGTAATCCTGTAGGAACTTACCTTCAGCATCGTCCCGGCTAAAGCCCAGGGTGGTCTGGGTCAGGTCATTGGTGCCAAAGGAGAAGAAATCAGCAAATTCCGCAATCTCATCGGCTGTGACAGCAGCTCTCGGCATCTCAATCATCGTTCCTACATGGATATCAAAAGTAACACCTGTTTCTTCCTGTACTTGTTTGGCTATTTCAACGGCCTGTTCACGCAGCATCCTGAGCTCGTTGGCATGAATAACCAGCGGGATCATAACCTCCGGCTTAGCATCAACACCTTCCTTCACTAACTGCGCCGTAGCCTGGTAAATAGCGCGAACCTGCATAGCATAAATTTCCGGGAAGGTTACGCCCAGACGGCAGCCCCGGTGCCCAAGCATGGGGTTAAACTCATGCAGTTGACGTACTTTCTTGAGCAGTTCTTCTTTTTCAGCAATAACCTTGGGATCCCCATTAGTACATTTCAACTCGGCGATCTCAACGGCCAGTTCTTCCTGGTTGGGCAGGAACTCATGCAGTGGTGGGTCAAGCAACCGGATGTAAACAGGGAAACCTGCCATGGCCTTTAAAATGCCGTAAAAATCTCCCTGCTGCATGGGCAGTAATTTTTCCAGAGCGGCATTTCTTTCTTCCAGGGTTTCGGCCAAAATCATCTGCTGAACAACAGGCAGTCTATCCTGAGCCATAAACATGTGCTCGGTACGACAGAGGCCGATACCTTCAGCGCCAAATTCCCGTGCCCTGGCTGCGTCTTCTGGAGTATCAGCATTAGCCCTTACGGACATGGTTCTCAGTTCATCGGCCCAGCAAAGCAGTTTCTGGAATTCACCGGAAATCTCCGGGTCAATCATGGGCACTTCACCAAGAATGACCTGGCCGGTAGCGCCATCGATAGAAATTACGTCGCCCTCTTTAACTGTAACACCGTCAACAGTAAAATATTTGCCTTCGTAATTAATTTTGATTGCTTCACAGCCGCATACACAAGGTTTACCCATACCGCGGGCAACAACGGCTGCGTGGCTGGTCATACCGCCACGGCTGGTCAATACGCCCTGAGCTTCCACAATGCCGTGGATATCATCAGGTGTTGTCTCGGTCCGTACCAACACAACTTTTACGCCCTGCTGGCCCAATTTTTCGGCCTCGTCAGCATCGAATACTACCTGGCCGCAGGCAGCGCCGGGAGAGGCAGGTAATCCTTTAGCGATTACTTCAAATTTGGCATTGGGGTCAATTCTCCGGTGGAGGAGTTGGTCTAACTGACCGGGCTCTACTCTTAAGATAGCTTCTTTCTTATCAATAAGGCCTTCTTCTACCATATCCACCGCTATCTTGATAGCAGCCGGCGCTGTCCTCTTTCCATGACGGGTCTGTAATATGTACAACTTACCTCTTTCAATAGTAAACTCAATATCCTGCATGTTCTTGTAGTGGTTTTCGAGGAGCTTGCAGATATCAAGAAACTGTTGGTAGATTTCTGGCATTTCCTCTTCCAACTTGCTGATGGGCTGCGGAGTTCTGATACCGGCAACTACGTCTTCGCCCTGCGCGTTAATAAGATACTCGCCGTAAAGCTTTTTTTCACCGGTAGACGGGTTCCTGGTAAAGGCGACGCCGGTACCGCAGTCATTACCCATATTACCGAAAACCATTAGCTGAACGTTCACGGCTGTACCCAGATCATCGGGGATACCGTTAAGCTTCCGGTAAACTATGGCCCTTTGGTTGTTCCAGGAGCCAAATACGGCAGTAACAGCGCCGAATAACTGTTCCATGGGGTCTTCGGGGAATGGTTTTCCCGTTTCTCTTAAAACTACATTCTTGTATTCGGCAACTATTGCTCTTAAATCTTCAGCATCCAGTTCCGTGTCGTAATGAACGCCTTTTTTCTCCTTTTGGGCTTCTAAAACATTTTCAAATTTATAATGATCTACACCCAGAACTACGTTGCTGTACATTTGGATAAATCTGCGGTAGCAGTCCAGAACAAAGCGTTCATTCTGAGTGGCTTCGATCATACCCTGGCAGGTTTGTTCATTGAGCCCCAGGTTCAGAATGGTATCCATCATACCGGGCATCGAAAACTTGGCCCCAGAACGAACGGATACCAGTAACGGGTTTTTGGCGTCCCCAAACTTTTTCCCGGCCATTTCCTCAAGGCTGGCCAACTTTTCTTTAAGCTCTTCTTCCAATCCTTCAGGCCACTTTTTGCCCTGGGCATAATATTCGTTGCATGCCTCTGTGGTAATGGTCAATCCTGGTGGCACGGGAAGACCGATGTTTGTCATTTCCGCCAGGTTAGCGCCCTTGCCTCCCAGCAAATCCCTCATATCCGCTTTGCCTTCTTTAAACAGGTAAACATACTTCTTATTTGCCATATCCATCCCCCTTATTAACTATTTCTAAAACTTTACTGGCCGTTTCTTCCACGGCTTTGTTAGTAACATCAATAATAGGGCAGTTGATTTTACGCATAATTTCTTCTGCATAGTCCAGTTCCTTTAAAATTCGTTCCATGCTGGCATAATCGGCCCCGGATTTTAACCCAAGGGTCTTTAGTCGTTCACGGCGGATTTCGTTTAGCTGTTCGGGTTTAATCGTTAAGCCAATTACTTTCTTCGGAGGCAGGATAAAAAGATCGGCCGGAGCTGCCACTTCCGGGACCAGAGGAATATTGGTAGCTTTCACCCTTTTATGTGCCAGATACATGCATAAGGGGGTTTTACCGGTCCGGGATACCCCAATGATGACCACATCGGCATAATTTATCCCTCTGGGGTCCTTTCCGTCATCATATTTGACGGCAAATTCTATGGCCTCGACTTTCCGAAAATATTCTTTGTCCAACTTATGGAGAAGGCCCGGCTTCATCTTTGGCGTTTTGTCCAGCATATTGGCCAGGGCCTCCACCATTGGCCCCATAATATCCACAGCCGTTACACCCAGGTTTACCGTTTCCTGCACAAGGGCATCACGAAGTTCCGGGAGCACCAGTGTATATGCAATTATTGCAGGCTCCTGTTTGGCTTCAGCTACAATCTCTTTGATATGATGGACATTATTAACATAGGGAATTGTCCTTATATCAATATTTCCTCCGTTGAACTGGCTTGCCGCAGCTCTTACAACGAATTCTGCTGTTTCTCCTACCGAGTCGGATACCACGTAAACTTTTGGCTGCATTGTATCGGTTGAAACACCTTCACCTCCTAACGGGTTTCGCCTAACTCAACAAAGAGCTTGGTAATAGTTGTTTTTGTTATCCTGCCGGTAACCCGCAATTTTTCTTCGCCGTTGGCCAGGGTTTTCACTTCCACAACGGGCAGGGCATCAATTTCCCTGGACACCAGTTTCTGAGCAGCGAGCAAAATGGGGTCATCAGGATTGATTGTAACTACATTGGGCATCTTAGTCATCACAACCATTACCGGCACTTTGGAAACATCCATGCCACCCATGGTTGCTTTTAAAAGATCTTTTCTGGAAACCACCCCTTCCAGGTAACCATTTTTAGTAATAAACAATGTTCCTACATCTTCCATAAACATGCTGACAATAGCATCGTAAACGCTGACTTGCTCATCAAGAACAAAAGGAAAAGAACAAACATCTTTTACTTTAATTTTATTGATCCTCTGGGCAACCAGACTATTAATCGTTTTCCCGGTAAAAATATAACCGACCCGCGGCCGGGCTTCCAAAATGCCGGCCATAGTCAACAGGGTTAGGTCAGGGCGTAAGGTTGCCCTGATCAGGGACAGTTTTTCAGCAATTTGTCTACCGGTAATAGGGCCTTCCTGCTTGACTATTTCTACGATTTGTTCCTGGCGTTTGGTAAGTTCCACTTCGGTCACTACCCTCCCTGAAGACAATGTGTTATACTAATAGAACAAATATACTATATAATTATACGCGATATTTGAGAAAAGTCCTGCCTTTTTGTACTAATGTTCTACATTTTTTACCCAGAAAATATAGTATTTAACCATTTGCCGACATAGACCGATTTTTCAAAAAAGACCTTAAGGTTCCCTCAAGGCGGGAGCCGGATTTATCCGTCTTTACCCGCTAGACTCTACACGCCAACTGAAATATAAGCGTAAAAAGGAACCCTAAGGTCTCTTAATATCATACAAACATGTGGAACAAAACCAACTTCACGGCTCGCTTTGTCATTTACTGGACAATTTTGGTCAGGTCGGCTATGGGCAGCATCAAGTTAGTAATCTGCTTTAACAGCGCTAACCGGTTATTCTTAATCTGTTCATCGTCAACCATTACCATAACTTGCTCAAAGTAATTATCTATGGGCTGCTGAAGGAGAGCAAACCGCTGAAACAACTGCCTGTACTGCCCTTCTTTCAGGTAAGTCCTAAACTCTTCGGAAGCTGTCAAAAATTCTTTATAAAGGGCTTTTTCAGCTTCTTCCTTTAATAGTGCAGGTTCAATATCTTCAGTCTCGGCTTTATTAGCCAGATTTGCCACCCGGTTATAAGCCCTTAACAACTTATCAAAAATTTCCTGGTTGCGCAGGTTGGTCAGCGCCTCTGCCCTATTGACCGTATCAATCAAATCATCGTAACCCGATGCCAGGACAGCTTCAATTACATCGTAGCTGATGGCCTTGTTTTCCAGGATATTCTTAATCCGCTGCCGGAAAAATTCCAGCACTTCGGCAACAGTCTCCTCCTTATTTAATTTTGCTTCGATTTTTCCTTCATAATTGTCATATGCCCGTTTTACCATCGCGCTTAAAGAAACCCGCAGGCCGGAATTAACAATGACATGACAGATTCCCAATGCCTGGCGCCTCAGTGCATAGGGGTCCTGGGAACCGGTAGGCTGGATACCGACAGCGAAACACCCGACTACCGTATCCATTTTATCGGCAATACTCAATATCTGGCCTGCTTTTGCTTCCGGTAAAATATCGCCGGCAAACCTGGGCAGGTAGTGTTCGAATATAGCTTCCGCTACCGCATCGGTTTCGCCGCTGTGCCGGGCATAGTCTTTACCCATTACCCCCTGCAGTTCGGGAAATTCATATACCATGTTGCTTACCAGGTCAGCTTTGCAAAGGTAGCCGGCCCTTTTAATGGTTTCCTGTACAGCGCCATCAATTTGCAGTGCTTCGGCGAGATAAGTTCCCAGCTTGATAATTCGTTCAACCTTGTCGTAAACAGTACCCAGGCTTTCCTGAAAAACGATTTTCTTAAGTTTGTCCACGTTTTCGGCCAAGGGTACTTTTAAGTCCTCGTCATAGAAGAATTTTGCATCGGCTAACCTGGCCCGGAGAACTTTTTCATTGCCTTCCCTGACCAGGTCATTATTAATGCCATTACTGATGGCGATAAACTTGTCCAGCAACTGGCCATCCTCTTTTTCCACGGGAAAATACCGCTGGTGTTCCCGCATAGGCGTAACTACCACTTCTTTTGGTAGTTTCAGAAAATCAGGTTCGAAACTTCCTGTCAAGGCAACGGGATATTCTACCAGGTGGACAACTTCATCAAGGAGTTCTCTAAAATCATCATCTTCCTTAAAATAACCGCCCGCCTGTTTGGTTAAAGCTTCTACCTCCCTGGTTATCCGCCTCTTTCTTTCCTCAGGATCTATGACAACAAATAATTCCTTTTCTATCCGCCGAAAATAATCAGCAGGATTGGCAATTTCTGCCTCACCTTTGCCTAAAAAACGGTGGCCCTTAGTAGTTCTGCCGCTTACGGTGCCGGCAACCTGAAAATTAATAACATCTTCCCCGTACAGAGCCAAAATCCACCTGATAGGCCGCACAAAGCGCATCTCATGATCAGCCCAGCGCATGGGTTTGGGGAAACTGAGCCCGTTAATCAACTGCAGGCAAAATTCCGGCAGCAATTCTGCCACATTGCGGCCTTCTTCCCTTTTGACTGCAAAGACGTATTCCCCGGCCCCCGTATTTTTAACTACCAGGTCTTCTACTGCTACACCCTGGCTCCGGGCGAAGCCCAAAGCAGCTTTTGTGGGCTGCCCCTGCTCGTCATAGGCGGCTTTCACGGAAGGACCTTTAGCCTCGCTTTCTGCCGATTCCTGGGTTTCCCCCAAATTGCTGATGCTTACCACCAACCGCCTGGGAGTTCCATATACCTGCACTGCTCCCTTTTCATCCGGCGTCTTAAACCTGTATTCTTTTATCAATTCGCCCGTTATGGCCCCAAGCTGCACCAAAGCATCATCCATAAATCTGGCCGGAATTTCTTCTGTCCCGATTTCCAGTAAAAAATCTTTGGCCATGACTTACTTTCCCCCTTTCTTCAATAAGGGAAAGCCCATCCTCTCCCTTTGTTCGACATATGCCTGCGCACATAACCTGGCCATGTTTCTCACTCTGGCGATATATCCTTGCCGTTCAGTAACACTGATGGCCCCCCGGGCGTCTAATAAATTAAAGGTGTGGGAACATTTCAACACATAATCATAGGCCGGCAGGACAAAACCTTTTTCAATTACCCTGACAGCCTCTTTTTCAAACATGTTAAAGGCGTTAAAAAGCATATCAGTGTCGGCAATTTCAAAATTGTAGTGCGAGTGTTCAACTTCTCCCTGGTGGTGAACGTCGCCGTAAGTTATTCCGTCCACCCAGATGATATCGAAGACACTGTCTTTCTTTTGAATAAATGTAGCCAACCGCTCCAGGCCATAGGTAATTTCAGCACAGACAGGTTTGCAGTCTAAGCCGCCGCACTGTTGAAAATATGTAAACTGAGTGATTTCCATGCCGTCAAGCCATACTTCCCAGCCCAACCCCCAAGCGCCCAAAGTAGGGGATTCCCAGTTGTCTTCCACAAATCTAATATCGTGTTCTTCGGGGTTGATACCAATGGCCCGCAAACTATCCAGGTAAATTTCCACCACATTTTCCGGGTGCGGCTTCAAAATAACCTGGTATTGATAATAATGTTGCAAGCGGTTGGGGTTATCCCCATAACGCCCGTCAGTAGGCCGCCTGGATGGCTCTACATAAGCCACATTCCACGGTTCCGGTCCCAGGACCCGTAAAAATGTGGCGGGATTCATGGTACCTGCCCCTTTTTCAACATCGTAAGGCTGTTGAATAATACAGTTGCGTTCAGACCAAAACTTATTGAGAGTTAAAATAATGTCCTGAAAATTCATATAAACCTCCCCTTTTTGAAGTTTATAATTGACAATTGATAACTGATAATTGACTACAAGCTGCAGGGTTATGGTTAATTGTCAACTATAAATTGCCAATTAAAAAACCTCCCATCCCCGGCAAATTGCCAGGGACGAGAGGAATTTCCCGCGGTTCCACCCTGCTTGGCCAAAAAACATTGACCCACTTTCTTTTCTGCAGGCTTTACTCAGGCCAGGGCCCTTTCCTCCTGCCGTTCAGGAGCGCCTTTCCCCGTATGCCTCTGGCCGGATTTCCACCACCACCGGCTCTCTTGGCAGTAAACATACGGCTACTTTCTCCCTCATCACGCAACATTATCCATTTTGATAATACTTTAGCAAATTAGATATTAAAAGTCAAGCAGGCAACTTAATGCCGGACGTCCATATATTCATTGGTCGGGTTATTGGCCGGTTTTGCTTCGTCTGAATTATTTTC
Source organism: Thermincola sp. GK-1 (assembly GCF_059412445.1). Lineage (NCBI taxonomy): Bacteria > Bacillati > Bacillota > Clostridia > Eubacteriales > Thermincolaceae > Thermincola > Thermincola sp. GK-1. The sequence continues at coordinate 86,819 of NZ_JBSQAT010000004.1, read as the reverse complement.
GTCATCTTTCCTATTTTTCTCCAGTTCCAGAGTTACTTTGTTAGCCATGGCCGCAATGGTACCTATACCGGCAACAAGAGCTAACTGGGTGTTGGCCAAGGCCCCCAGCACCCCCAGCGCCCCCAAGGTAGCCGGTACTTCAAACAAGGTCTTGTCACCCTGTTTGACTTTTATCTTCGTATCAGTTCCCTTTTTTATATAGGTTTTAATTTGGTTTATCACTTCTTCGCCTTTTTTCTGAGCGCGGTCTGACCAGTTCTCGCTCGCCTGTTCTTCCAGCAAAACCAAAGCTTCAATAATATCACCATTGGTTTTTTCCAAAGCTTCTTTGGCTTCCCGGTAAGAGACGTCTAACCTTTCACGAATAATATCTATCTTTTCCAAGTCCAGGTCCACTGTCATTTTAAAGCCTCCTTTCTGCTTTATAGTTTGTGCAAATCATCCGAATTTATTGTAGAACGGTATCGAGGAAAACAGTTGATTTTAACTTCCGCTCAATCCGTTCATCGATATAATGTCTCAAAATAGCCGCGATTTCTTGCTGTCTTTCTTCGGGAACTTTGAGAACCTGTAGCCGGCGAATATCCCATTTTAACAATTGTTGCATAGTTTTTAGACTGCCCATTTGTATAGTTGTAGCAAATGGGTCATGGCCGGAACATTCATCACATAAACCCCCACCAAGGCGGGAACTGAACCTGACTTTCGCAGCATTGCCTGCCACGGGTCCGTGACAATGAACACAACTCTCCAACTGCGGGCAGTATCCTAAAATATTTAACAGCTTTAATTCAAAAGCCCGCACCAACAGGCCTGGATTATCTTTTAACAAAAGGTAAAAAGTTGTCAGCAATAAAAGAAAAACCTGCTCATTCGGCTCTCCTTCGGCCGTAAAACCATCCACCAATTCCGTTAAATAAGTGGAATAAGCCAGTTTAACAAGGTCTTCCCGCAAGTGACTGAACGATTCTTTGGGTTCACATTGGGTTATCGTATCCAGAGAACGTCCCTGATAAAGGAGGAAATTACCGTATGTAAAAGGCTGGACCGCTCCCCTTTTGCGACTTTTTGTTTTTCGGCTGCCTTTCGCTATAGCCTGCACTTTTCCACGGCTATAGGTGTATAAAGTCACTATCCTATCGGCTTCCGAAAAATCCCGGACCCGTAGCACCAAAGCATCAGTTTTATATAATCTCATCATGTCCCACTTCTTTTCATAAATGTATAGCTACGGGTTACCTATTCGACAAGGGCAAGCGGATTCCTTTTCCTTCAATATTCGCCTCCCGTTGCCACATTCTGAGTTTCCGCGGAATTATTGCCTGTTAGCGCCATTTCTTCGTTACTATAATCTTTATATAGCAAATAAGCGCCAATGTGTCCGGTATTTTCAAATAACTTCCAAAATACATCACTGCTGACCATCGCAAGCAACCCCTTTCCGCTCAGGTGAATCTTGCATACACTAAAGTATATGCAGCTAAATATTTTCCTTTTAAACCTTATTCAATTTTTACAGTATTAGATTGACCGGAAGAGATGCAGACTATACTAGCTGGTTAATTCCAGTTTCACCTTAAAAAAACTGGTTTAATGTAAAAGTACAAGTCTGCATTGACATTTTAAAACTTACATCATATACTAAAATCAGCAAAAAGGATTTCCGTTTTTCATTTTCTTAACTTAAACAGAATCAAAAACCCCATTCTTTGTTAGGTGAGGCTTCTGCATAGACCATACGCCACTGCCCGGAAATGTCGAGAGACGCCAATGGGTCAACAGGTACTACCGGATTAAGGTTTTACCTAATGTGGCTGAGTTGTAGAACTCTAGCTATGTATGTGCCAAAGCTCAGACGAGGAAGGTGGTCGCGATATGCATTTTTGTTTTATCGTAAACATCTTCTTCGGGAAGGTGTTTTTTTTCTTTTTGAACAAAACATTTTTCAATTTTTGAACAAAATAGATTTATAATCACAAGAAAGGAGTGTTCCCGGTGATTAATATATTCAAATCTTCAATAGACGGGCAGTTTCATGAACTCGATACTTTCGAAAAAGGCTGTTGGGTCAACCTGGTCAACCCGACTGAGCCTGAAATCCAGCTTGTTTCAAAAGAACTTGGCATCGAGCCCAATTTCCTGCGGGATCCCCTGGACGAAGAAGAAAAAGCGCGTATTGAAAAAGAAGACAATATATTATTAATCATCGTGGATATTCCTATTCTAAATATCGAAGACAACGAATGTTATTTTGATACCATACCCCTTGGTATGATAGTTGTTGACGACAGTTATTTTGTCACCGTCTGTCTCAAAGAAAACCCTATCCTGAACGAATTCGCCCAAAACAGAATTAAAGGTTTTTTTACCTTTAAAAAAACCCGGTTTATTCTGCAACTGCTGTACCGAATAGCAACTTATTACCTGCGGTACCTGAAACAGATAAACCGGAAAACTGATGAAATAGAAAAACAACTGCACAAGTCTATGAAAAACCAGGAGCTGTTTTCTCTCCTGAACCTGGAAAAGAGTTTGGTTTATTTTACTACATCCTTAAGGGCTAACGAAATCGTCATGGAAAAATTGTTAAGGGGCGGTTTCCTGAAAATGTACCCGGAAGACGAAGATCTGATGGACGACACCATTATAGAAAATAAACAGGCCATTGAAATGGCTCATATATACAGCAACATTTTAAGCGGCATGATGGATGCTTTTGCGTCGGTTATCTCCAATAACCTAAATATGGTGATGAAATTTCTTACCTCGATAACCATAGTCCTCGCCATTCCAACCATGGTGGCCAGTTTTTTTGGCATGAATGTCAGTCTTCCGTTTCAGAACAATGAACACGCCTTCACCTTTATTATCCTTTTGACCCTGTTCGTTTCATTCGCAACAACCTTAATACTTGCCAAGCGAAAACTGTTTTAGTTTAATGGGAGCTTAAATGATTCCTCGCTCCAATTTTTCCAAGCCACTCAATTGTAGGGTTGGGTGGGCTCTCCGCTACCACGGAAACTTTATGCTGGAGAATGGCGGCAGGGTAGGAGGGTCTCCACTACCCGGGAGCTTGGTGCTGCAAACCCTTGCCGTTCAGCCAGCGTTCCCGAACTCGATGGCTTATATTGCAGTTTCGGCGGAAAAACCGCTGCACATAAAGTAAACGTTGCTTAAAAGTTACGGGCGGAGACAGTGTAAACTCCGTTCGTTTGAAATTGCCGAACCCGGCCAAATCGTCATCCGTGACTCAATGGCCGGGTTTCCGACGTCCGTGTCGGAAACGGCAATTTCAAGCCCTCACTGTCGTAAACACTGTCTATCCGCCCTCCACTAAGTCGCAACTCATCACTTTAATGTGCAGCGGTTTTTTGATATCCTGCAGAGTAAATGCAGTAGTAAAGCCTCAAAACGGTATTTTCGCCATCTTCGGGCATACGGGAACTCCCTGCCTGCCCGGCAGCGGGTTTGCGGGCACAGTCGCTCCCAAACGGTAGGCGGAGAACCCTCCCTATCCTGCCGTAGGAGGGGAGAAAGAAAAATAGGAGCCGCTGCCCGGTGAAACAAACGTTGCTCCGGAGCTGCGCACGGAGATAGTTTACCACAGAGAAGTCATTACTTGAAATGTCTTCTTTGGGAGGCTCTACGGTTTCAGAAAATACCACAGAGAGTTCAGAGAACACAGAGAAAACACAGAGAAAACACAGAGAAAAAATTGAACGAGAAAATTACTAAGAAGCTAATTAAAATTTCACTTTTAGAATAAGCTATATACTTTGCTTTCACCATTAATTCTCCGTGTCCTGGTTGCGCGGATTATACTGGAGCCCCGCTCCGGAAAATATTTAAGCTCTCCAAATTTATCCCGGAGACCTTTGCCATAGCCTAGGGAGTGTCCCATAACTAACAGCCTTTAAACATCCCGCATATCAAATACCCGCTTGCTCTTTTTCTCTGACCTGGGCAAAGTACCTCTTGGTACCGCCTCCACATCAGCCAGAATGCCGATCCGCGCTTTTATGTTTTTCCTGCATTCACCGGCAACCTGCTCGAGGCTAGCGCCCGGTTCGGCCTCCACCTTTATCAGGATCTGGTCTTTGGCATCTTTACGGGTCAAAATAATCTGGTACTCACTGCAAGCTCCGGGCGTAAGCTTAAGGACATCATCAATCTGGCCGGGGTAAATATTTACAGCCTTAACCTTAATCATGTCATCAGTTCTGCCCAGTACCCTGTCGATCATGGGATACAGACTGCCACAAGGACACTTCTCCACAAAAATTCTGGTAATGTCATGAGTCCTGTACCTCAATAAAGGCATACCTTCCTTGGTCAGGGTAGTAATAACCAGTTCGCCCTGTTCGCCGGGGGGCAGTTGTTTACCCGTGTCAGGGTCAATAATTTCGAAAATTAGGTGGTCAGACCAGAAATGCAGACCCGTATGGTACGGACAGTCTATAGCGATGCCGGGTCCGTAAATTTCAGTCAGGCCATAAATATCGAAACTGTCGATATGCAGGTATTCCTCAATACGTGAGCGCATCTTGTCGCTCCACCGTTCGGAACCGATTACACCAATACGCAGTTTGATTTTATCCCCTAATCCACGGCGGTGAATCTCCTCGGCCAGCAGCAAAGCATAAGACGATGTACCGATAATAACTGTGGTTCCCATGTCCACCATCATTTCCAGTTGTTTTTCCGTATTTCCGGGCCCCGTGGGTATAGCCATTGCCCCAAGGCGTTCTACCCCGGCCTGGAAGCCGATGCCGGCTGTCCATAACCCATAGCCGGGAGTAATCTGCACCCGGTCACGGTTAGTTACTCCAGCCATAGCCAGGCAGCGAGCCATCAGCTCCGCCCAGGTTATGACATCTTTTTGCGTGTAAGGGACGATTATCGGTTTCCCTGTGGTCCCCGAGGAAGAGTGAATCCTGACCACGTCTTCTTCCGGCACGGCCATCAACCCCAACGGGTAGCCGTTGCGAAGTTCTCCTTTATCAGTCATGGGCACGCTTTCCAAATCCCGGATGGTTCGTATGTCGTCCGGTTTAATACCGGCCTGGCTTAGTTTTTCGCGGTAGAAAGGAGAGTTTCTGAACAGCCGCTGCACCAAAGCCTGCAGCTTTTCCTCCTGGTATTTGGTAATATCCTCAAAATTCATCTTTTCTGTTTGGATGGCATCTCTGTTTATTGCCATTTAACTCCCTCCCAAGGCTTGCCTGCCGGCAAGAAATGCTTTTTTATTTATTTCTGTTGTTTTTGGCGGTACCATGGCCAGAATTGCTTCCAACAATTGTTCGGAAGTAAAAAGCAGGTCGGGTAGTGTGGAAAGGGCTCCCAGCATAACTATATTTACAGCTTTAAAACTACCGGCTTCCTCAGCTAAGCGGGAAGCGTCAAAAATATAACAGCTTCCGGGCCATTCGTTAAGGTACTCGCTAAGTTGGGCCTCATTGTAAACAGATTTTCCAGTCGCCACTGACACCGGAACAATTTTAGTAGCATTGGCTATAACCGTCCCGCCCGGCTTGAGCTTGGGCAGCAGCCTGACTGTCTCGGCCAGTTCAAATCCTATTAAAACATCCGCTTTACCGTCGGGGATGACCGCGCCATACAGGGGTTCCCCAATACGGACATTGCTTGTCACACAGCCTTCCCGCTGAGCCATACCAATGGTTTCAGACGTAAATACAGGCTGGTTGGCCAAAATGGCTGCTTCCGCAATTATCCGGGAAGCCAGGACTGTCCCCTGGCCGCCAACTCCGGCAATTACAATATCCTGGCTCACTTTGCCACCTCCTCTATGGCATCAGCCGGGCAAACCTGCCGGCAAACACCACACCCCGTACAAGTTGCTCCGATAATAACTTTTTCGCCTGCAGGAACAAGGGCAGGACAACCAAGTTTGTTCATACAAACTTTACAACCAACACATTTATCAGTAACCCAGCAAATTTTCGCAGGCTTAACCAGGGAAACACACTCCCGTTTCATGATGACAACAGCAGGGCCTGTAAAGTCAACAGCCTCCCTGACAGCATCCACTGCTTCAGCCAGGTTGTATGGATCGACTTCTTTAACCAGGCTTATACCCAAAGCCCGGCAAACTTCCGCAATACTGATAACTTTATCGTTCACACCCGTAGCCGTACAGGGCAGTCCGGGATGGGGCTGGTGCCCTGTCATGGCCGTGGTGCTGTTATCTAAAACTACCAAAGTAATATCGGCGTTATTATATACGGCATTAACCAGTCCCGCCAAACCGGTGTGGAAAAAGGTCGAATCTCCCAGAAAGGCCAGGTGTTTGACCCCGGATTCCACTTTGGACAAACCCGATGCAATCGTCACACTGGCACCCATACATAAACAGGTATCCATGGCATTCAGGGGCGGCGCTACGCCAAGGGTATAGCAGCCAATATCGCCGGCAAAAACAGCAGGTTTCCCTTTGACAGCTTCTTTCGCCGCAAAAAAGGAAGCGCGGTGCGGACACCCGGCGCACAAGACAGGGTTCCTTGCCGGCAGCGGAGGCGGCGGGCTCTGTTCCGCCGTTGTTTTATCTTCCACCCCAAGAAACCCGGCCAGGATAGCGCGTACTTTATCGACATTCAACTCCCCTTCCCGCGGCACCAGTTTATCATTTTTACCGGTGATGGAAAGATTAAGTTTATTTTTCCAGGCTATTTTAATGATCTGGTCTTCCACCACGGGTTCCTGTTCTTCGATAACAATCAGCCTGTCTACATTCCGTAGCAATTCCAGCACGGGCTTCTCCGGCAGGGGATAAGGCGTACCAACCTTAAGCAGGGAAACCTCCTGTCCCAGTTGGGCCAGGGCTTCCCGCACATAGTTGTAACTCACGCCCGAGGTCACCACACCTGTACGGTTTTTCAACACTAATTTATTAAAAGGAGAATAATTAAAGGCAGCAGCAATCTCCTCCTGCATTTCGTTTAACCAGATGTGTTTTTGGTATGCCAGACTGGGGAAAATAACCCAGGAAGGATCCTTTTCAAATACAAAGGCCTGGTCCTTTTTCGGGACTTCCTCCATGACTACATCCTGGCAGACATGACAAACTCTTGTGGTGGGCCGTAAGATAACAGGCAGTTTAGTCTGTTCGGAAAGTTCAAAGGCCGCAATAGTCATGTCCTTGGCTTCCTGTGGAGTACTGGGGTCAAATACGGGCAGTTTGGCAAACTGGGCAAATTTTCTCGTGTCTTGTTCATTTTGCGAGCTGTGCGGTCCCGGGTCATCAGCCACAACTATAACCAGCCCGCCTTTTATTCCTATATAAGCCAGAGTCATTAACGGGTCCGCCGCCACATTTAAACCTACCTGCTTCATAGAAACTATGGCGCGCGCCCCCGCATACGCGGCGCCAGCAGCAACTTCCAGCGCAACTTTTTCGTTTACAGACCATTCAGCATAATAACCGTACTCTTTAGCAAAACGAGCAAGGGTAGAGAAAACCTCCGAAGAAGGGGTTCCCGGATAAGCGGCAGCTACCTTGACTCCTGCTTCAACAGCGCCTCTGGCTATGGCTTCATTGCCCATCAGAAGCTTTTTTTTTGTCATTATTGTTTCCTCCCGAGCAGTAATTTTTCTAATCTGTCTCTATTATAGAAAAAGCCAGGTTTTTGGTAAGACCTGGCCACAAGATTCTATTTAAAAATGTGTATCAAGACAGGCTAGGCTAGGCTCATCTCAAAACTCTTCTATACTTTTAGCTGCTATATTTAATTTTAGCACATACTTGATTTTTTTGTCAGTAGAAAAACTTTGCCTTGACGGCGCCTCTCTTCAACGAGGCCAAAAAATGCTTTACCTAATCCCTGCCTCCATGGGGCGGCGCCAGCAGGCCCAGATGTTTCAGCAGGTCAACAAATTTCCGCAGCGTTTCCCGTTGATACTCTGATACATCCCTGTCCCTGTAATTGTAAAAACCGTGACCAGTTTTGAGCCCAATTTTCCCTTTTTCCATATTTTCAGTGATTATTGTCGGTGGAGCAAACCGTTCCGAATTAAGGGCTTTTGCCAAATAGTTGCCGGCATAATAAAGAGTGTCTCCTCCACCCCAGTCGATAAACTCAAGCAGTCCCAGAACCGCAAACCTAAGACCGAAGCCCACCCTGCAGGCTTTATCTATATCTTCTGGTTCCGCTACCCCTTCATCTACCAGGCGGGCAGCCTCATTCATGGCCAAGGCCTGGATACGGGGAACGATAAACCCCGGTGAAGGCGCGCATTTCACAGGTACCTTCCCTATGGATTCAAGAAGTTCGATCATTTTCTCCAACATTGCCGGTGAAGTACCATGGGCAGGACTGACTTCCACCAGGGGGATAAGGTAAGCAGGATTCAGCCAGTGCGTATTCATAAACCGCTCCGCCCCTTTTATAAAAGAAGCCAACGTATCGGCAAGAAATGTAGATGTGGTAGAAGCAATTATTGTTTCACCGGAGACCAGCCGGCATATTTCAGCAAAGACTTCTTCCTTTGCTTCCAATATCTCGGGTACCGCTTCAAAAACCACCCCGGCCTCCTCTAAAGATTCTTTTGCCTGGGACCGGCCATGGTACGTTACCCGGGCGGCAATTACCTGTGCTGTTACCTCATCGGTGACCCCCAGGGACGTCAGTAAGGAAAGGGTGGCCTCAATTTGCTCCCTGGCCTTTAAGAGAACCTGTCGAGATTCACCGGGTGAGCGTTTTTTTAGATCCAAGAGCCTCACATTATGCCCGGCGGAGGCAAAAACCTGGGCAATACCGGTACCCATGCGGCCGGCCCCAACAACAGTTATGATTGTTTTGCTGTCATCCATAAAAGCACTTCCTTATAGAGCAAGCCTTTATCCAACATTAACCTCATTTCTTCCCTGGATAAATGATTTAACCCGAGGTTTTCCAGGGTCCGGCCCGTCACCCGCAGGTTTTCCCCAACAATTGCAGACGCAATGTTCAAAAGACCGGTAGCCACAGGTACCGGTACCCCAACCCAGTCAGCAATTGATACCAGCAAAGCCAACCCGCAGGCGATATCTTCACGCATGTAGCGGTGGTTCAGCAGGTCCAAGGATTCGCGCCAATCGGCGCTGTCAACCAGTTTCTCATGGGCTGCATTGCCATACATCCACTCTTCTCCGTCAGGATTATAGTGGTCTGCCAGAGGAAAGTGGGGCGGCCCGTACCCTAAAGCCTCCCTAACGGCAATCCGTTCAGCGTCGAGGGCGTCATGGACCCGACGTATGGAAGGCTGGGTGCCTTCGTTGTGAATGTCCCAGTAGTCAAAGTGTTCAATCGGGCCCGCGTTAAGGAGGATAAGTGGCGGGTGGATAATGGGCCCGGCATTCATTAGTGCCCCGTCCAGGGCATCCTGCAGGGGCTCCACTGCAGGAAAGGCCCTCTTTATAATATCAAAGGCATAAGCTGATTTGTTCGCCGGGAACACTCCCGTTGGCAGGCGAGTTGCCCTGGCAGTTATTGCCACCGTGTCAGGGCCATGTTTTCGTGCCAGGTACGGAAGAGTCCCCGTTTCCGCAAAAACCACTTCGGCCCTGCATCCTTCTTCAATGAGCCCCTTGGCCATGATATAACTACCGAAGGTACCCGGTGTCATTAGGATTACCTGTCCATTCTTAAGGTGCTGCGCAAGCCGCTTAACCAGCGAATCTTGCGTGAAAGCAGGAAGCGGGATCATAATCAACTCCGCATCCCTGATAACAGCGCCCAGATCGTCACTTGCCATCGCCAGATTGACTTTCCGGTGCCCCTTATAGTCTTTTAAAAATAAGGCCTGTTTCTCAAGGACCGGTTTAAAGGCGGTGATGTCTCGCCTCCACAATCTGACTCTATGTCCCTTTTCAGCAAGGTCTGCTGCCGCTGCATAAGCTCCGTTTCCACCACCCAATACTGCTACATCCATATCTTTCCTTCCTTCCTTCCTTACTTACTAAATAAAAGTTATTATTCCAATTACATAAAAATTATTAACTCAATTACATAAAAGTTATTGTCCCAGGGAATACAATCAGCAGGGCAATTAATACTGCATAAGCAACAAGGAAATACCCTGCTCCTTTAAAGATGGACATCACCGGTGTTTCCGGGGCTAACCCCTTGACCACAAAAACCGTAACTCCTACGGGCGGTGTAATAGCCCCGGCGCTGGTAACAATGCAGAGAAGAACGGCAAACCAGACTGGGTCATATCCCAGAGCCATAACAGTGGGATAAAAAATAGGGATTGAAATAATTAGAAAACCAAGGGCGTCCATTAGGGCGCCGCCCAAAATATATATACCGAGAATCGCCAGCAGGATAATAAGAGAAGGTACGTGTAAAGCGGCCGTCCAGTCAGCAACCTCGTAAGGAAGCCTGGTTATGGTCAGGAACCTGCTGAACACCATGGCACTGATAACAAGTGTTAAAACCATGGTTGAGGATTTTAAGGTTCCGAACAGGGAAGCCGAGAGTTTGCTGAAGTTCAGTTTACCCATGGCAAGGGAAATCACTATGGCCCCGAAAGCTCCAAAAGCTCCTGATTCGGTTGGGGTAAACCAGCCCTTATAAAGCCCGCCTATAACAAAGATGAAAAGCAGTAGTGTAGGGAAAACCCCTTTGATGGATACCATTTTTTCTTTAAAAGTACTTACCGGCCCCGCCGGCCCCATCTCGGGGTACTTCATACACAAGAAAAATATAGTGAGAAGGAACAGCAGAGTCAACAGTATGCCTGGAATAACCGAAGCTACAAATAACTGCTTAACAGACTGTTCCGTCTGCAATGCAATAACCAGCAGCACTGTACTGGGAGGTATAATTATGCCCAAAGTACCTCCGGCTGCCACAGACCCGGTACTTAGCTTCTCATCATACTTATATTTCTTCAATTCCGGCAGGGCCATTGTCCCCATAGCTGCAGCAGTAGCCGAGTTGGAACCACATATAGCGGCAAACCCCGCACTGGCCAGCACAACGGTAGCAGCCATACCTCCCCTGAGGTGCCCGACCCATTTATAGGCCGCCTTAAAGAGGCTTTCGGTAACTCCCGTCCGAAATATAATTTCTCCCATTAGTATGTAAAGGGGTATAACACTCATGGTATAGCTTGAAAACTGATTCCACAAGTCTCCGGTCAGTACACTGAAGGCCGCCTTAGGAGAAGCTACTGTCAGAAGCCCCGCGAACCCCACTATAAACATGGAAAAACTTATCGGCATTCTGAGGATCATTAGAAAAAACAATACTAAAAGACCAATTAATGCTATGGTTATATCACTCATCGCCAGCCCTCCCAACCACTTCTTTGACGAAATCTACAAAAAGAGCCAATGTAAGGCCGGCAAAACCCAGAGCCACCAGGTATATTAAAGGATAAAAGGGTATTTTCATGGTTTCGGAGACGTTTCCATTTTCGGCCACGTTAATTGCATATGAAACCATTTTCCATGATACCATGAAGAAGAAACACGCGCTTAAAAAAAGCATTATGCTTTTAATGATTCTTTGGAGGAGCGGGGAAAAATGCTCAACCAGAGCATCAATCTCAACATAACCCTGCTGCAATTGGGTAAATCCCAGGCCGAAAGCAAGGGCAATGGCAGCCAACCACCCGACAAGTTCTGTTGTGCCTATAAATGGTTTGTATACCTCACGGGAAACCGCATTGGCTACAACTACAAATACCATCAAAAGCAGGCTAATACCCGCTATCCAGGCAAGGCTTTTATTGATATATACATTAATAAGATCTAAATAGCCCAGTAACCCCCTTTTAGTTAGCTTAGTTTTACTTTCCAACGGAATCAACCGTTCGTCAGGATTTGCCATAATTTCCCCCCCCAAAAATGTGCAGACACCCAGATCCTATTTGGGGTAGGCAGGGTGCCTTTTGTTTTTACTTTCTACTATACTTATCTTTAAGTTCATAAAGCCTGTTCCTGTATTCTTCTGCCGGCAGGCCTTTGGCCTTCAAATCCTTAACAAGTTTATCCTGCAGAGGCTTCAGTTTTGCGTCCCATTTAGCCTTTTCTTCCTCGGACAGGGTCACTACTTGAAGGCCATGTTCCCGGGCGCTCCATTTCAGGGCTTCCTGAACATGGTTGTCGTGGTATTCACCGGTCCACCTGGCCATTTCAGGGCCAAGTTCGTCAATTACCTTCTGCACATCGGGTGGCAGGGATTCCCATACATCTTTATTCATAACAGCTATAAAGCTGGTTACTGTCAGCGGGTAATCGGTGGTATATTTCAGTGATTCTGCCAGTTTCAGGTCTTTCAAGACTTCGCGGGAGCTTACAAGCCCATCAATGATTCCTGTTTGCAGCGCTTCCGGAACCTCGGCCATTCCCATGCCCACCGGAGTGGCGCCAAGGTCCCGCAAAACAGGAGTGAGGGCTCCGGAAATCCTGATCTGCATCCCCTTGAGGTCATCTAAACTTTTGACTGGCTTTTTAGTCATTAGGTGGGCAGGTTCCGTGGCAAAAGCAGCGATAATTTTATAATCTTTTAAAGCATCGGGCGGGAACTCCCGTACCAAATCGTAGAATACCTGACTGGATACCTTGGAGTTAGGGAAACCGGAAGGCAGATCTGAAATACCGATTAAACCAAACCGGCCCGGTTCATACGTGGGACATGACAAGCCAATATCCGCTACCCCGTCCCTGACACCGTCATACATATTTTTATCGGTAAGCAGGGTACCGCCTGGGAACAGCTCAACTTGAACCTTACCGTTGGTCCTCTTTTCAACCTCTTCCTTCCACTTTTCCATCTGTTTCGCCGGGAAGGTATTTGCCGGCGCAAAGAAGGCATATGTAAGCTTGATAGGCTTATCGCTCTCAGCTTTACCGGATTCAGAACGCCCCCCACAGCCGGATAAAATGGCGCTCAATAAAAACATCAGAGCAATTAAACTAAATACTGCTTTCCTTTTCATCTTAAAGCCTCCATACTTTATTGTTTTTTCAGCTTATTTTCTCAGACACAGGGTTCACAATAAAATTAATCTGCCAGAAACCAAAAAACCAGCACTCAAATGAGTACTGGTAATTAACTGCACCAACCTCATCTCAGCTCCTCTCATCTCTTTTTCTAACTTTACTCAACTAAACTGAACTTCAATTTTCCTTTGGTCTATACATCTTATTTTATTTTATATTAGCATCTAAAATATAAAAATGTCAAGAATTTTAAGTATCCGGCATCCTGTGATATTTGTATGGATTGGTATTAATTAAAAAATATACCGCGGCAGGACTGGCCGTCATAATGTGGAATATAAGTTATTGTTGTTCCCGAGCCATATCTCCGGAGTTATCCGGCATTACTTATATCACCAAAAAAAGGAGTTGTTGAAATGATTAGTATAAAAATTAGTAAAAACTTTGCCAGCGACAATTGTTCCGGGGTTCATCCGGAAATTCTGCAAGCCATCTGTGAGGCCAATCAAGGCCATACCCTAGCTTATGGGGATGATGTATATACTGCATCGGCCCTCAACAAGTTCCGTGAACATTTTGGAAAAGATATCGAAGTCTTTTTTGTCTTCAACGGGACAGGCGCTAACGTTCTAAGTCTGCAGGCAGCCACCGATTCCTTTAATGCAGTCATTTGCGCCGATACGGCTCATATTAACTGTGACGAATGCGGCGCCCCCGAGAAATTTACAGGCTGCAAGTTGCTAACAATCCCATCGGCTAACGGTAAAATAACAGTTGACCAGGTTGAAAAATTTCTGCACCTGGCCGGCAATCAGCACCACAGCCAACCGAAAGCCATCTCGATAACCCAGTCAACAGAGCTTGGCACCGTATATCAACCGGAGGAAATCCAATCCATCGCCGATTTTGCCCATACTCATGACATGTTCCTGCATGTGGACGGCACCAGGCTTGCTAATGCAGCAGCCAGTCTAAACCTTACCCTACGCGAGATTAGCCGTGACGTGGGAGTGGATATTCTTTCCTTCGGCGGCACTAAAAACGGGATGATGTACGGCGAGGCAGTGGTTATTTTTAATAAGAATCTGCATAAAAATTTCTCATATATAAGAAAACAGGGCATGCAACTGGCATCTAAAATGCGTTTTATTGCAGCTCAGTTTGAAGCCCTGCTGTCCAATGATTTGTGGCTGCGAAACGCCCGCCATACCAATAAACTGGCCAAGCTACTGGCAGAAGAAGTATCAAAAATACCGCAGATTAAAATCACCCAACCGGTGCAGGCCAATGCTGTTTTTGCCATTGTACCGCCGCAATTCATCCCGGCGCTGCAGCAGGAATATTTCTTTTATGTCTGGAATAAAGAAACTTCCGAAGTGCGCTGGATGATTTCTTTCGATACCACGGAGGAAGACGTCATGGACTTCGTTCGGCTTATCAGACAAACGATTTCCTGAATTTACATTGGTATTGTCACTACGGCCCTGCTATATCTGTAACCGATGTCCGGCACTCCAAAACCCTTTTTGACCTCATATTAGAAACTTAAAGAAGAGCATGGTAAGACTACCGTAAATAATCAAACCCGTATTATCCAAGGTTGTTGAGATAAAGGGAGCCGAAGCTACGGCCGGGTCTATATTGAATTTTTTAAGCAACAGAGGAACTAGGGTCCCTATTGTGGCGGCTGTAACCATGTTCCCCCACATAGCTAAGCCCACAATCAGTCCCAGGATAGGTTTTCCCTGCCATAGAACAGCAAAAATCGCTACAATAAATCCACAAATCAAACCGATCGAAAGGCCCACCAAGCCTTCTCTGATGATATTATGCAATATCTTGCGGCTGTCTATTTGGCCGGTGGCAATCCCCCGGACTATAATGGTGGAGGACTGGGTCCCCAGGTTTCCACCCATTCCTGTAAGCAAGGGAATAAAAAAGGCCAGGGCCACCATGGCATTTAGAGCTCCTGAAAAACTCTTTATAATCTGACCCGAGATTACCCCGCTCATCAAAGTAATTAATAGCCACGGCAGGCGGTAGCGTACCGACTTGCGAATCCTATGGTACAAATCCTCTTCATCGTCAATTTCGGTAGTTCCAACCAGCAAATACATATCTTCAGTAGCCTCTTCGCGAATAACGTCTATAACATCGTCTACAGTGACAATACCGAGCAGTTGATTGTTGTCGTCAACTACCGGCACAGCCAGGAAGTCATATTTAGCCACCATATTGGCCACTTCTTCCTGGTCGGTTTGCACATTAACACTAACTACTTTTCGCCGCATAACATCGGCAATGGTTGCGCTGGATTTAGCCAGAATTAATTCCCGCAGGGAAATAACCCCCACCAGTTGATTGCGCTCGTTTATTACATATACATAATAAACAGTCTCCGCTTCCTGAGCAAATTCCCGGACAACCTGTATGGCCCTTTCCACCGTTATATCTTCCCTGATAGCCACGTACTCGGTGGTCATAATTCCACCGGCTGTGTCTTCCGGGTAATCCATCAGTTCCTGTACATCTTCCGCATCAGCGTACTCCATCAGGTTAAGGAGTTTTGCTTTGTCTTCGTCCTTCAAGTCGCCAATTATATCTGCCGCATCATCAGTAGACATCTCGTCCATAATTTCGGCAGCCATGGATTTATCCAACGACTCCATTAATGGCGCCACTATTTCACTGTTTAATTCATAAAGAACTGCGGCCGCTTTTTCACTACTTAAAAGCCCAAATACTGATACCCGCTGTTTTTCGGCGAGACTCTCAATAATTTCAGCAATATCGGCCGGATGCAGCTCTTCCAGCATTTTTTTCAAATCTACTTCCCGGTGCGTGTTAATTTGACTTTTTATTGCCGCCAATATCTGTTCTTTATCGTTTGGCACTGATTTTACAAATTCCATAACGTAGCGCCCCCTTTCAGGACACGTCAACCCAACTCCAAAATTTCTTACGGTTTATGAAAATAACCAAATAATGAATAAAGCCTTCGTCTGAAAAGATGAAGGCCTCATAAACAAATAGTTCCACATTCCGGTATCATTCATGAATTAAATTTATCAATATTTACCGGCGCTGTCAATAGGCTAGGTATCCAATTTATAACCAAATCCCTGCAGGATATTGGCGCGGTTACGCCAATCCTTTTTCACTTTTACCCAAAGATCCAGGTATACCTTGGAGCCAAGCAAATTCTCTATATCCTGTCTCGCAAAAGCTCCCACTTTTTTCAACATCTGGCCGCCTTTACCGACGATAATTCCTTTTTGGCTCTCCCGCTCCACATAGACTACGGCCCTTACATATACAGTCTCATTTTTCCTGGCAGTTACTTCTTCAATATCAACAGCTACGGAATGAGGAACTTCATCTCTGGTCAGCTCCAGCACCTTTTCTCTAATCAATTCAGCCATTACAAAGCGTTCAGGCTGGTCGGAAATCATGTCATCAGGATAATACTTGGGCCCTTCCGGCAAATATTTCAGTATATTGTCCAAAAGCGCCTGGAGGTTCGCTCCTGTAATCGCCGAGACGGGCACCACCTCAGCAAACTGTTTTAGCGCAGTATAAGCATCAATCACAGGCAAAATAGCATCTTTCTGTACCAGGTCAATTTTATTAATCACCAGTATCACAGGCGTCTTGATTTCCTGCAACTGTTCCAATATGTATCGGTCGCCGGTCCCAACCTCTTGTTCCGTTGCTTCCACAAGAAAGAGAATCAAATCAACTTCTTTTAAAGCATTATATGCCACCTGAACCATGTATTCGCCCAGTTTATGCTTGGGCTTATGGATGCCAGGCGTATCTAAAAAAATTACCTGGTAGTTTTCTCCGGTTAAAACACCGTTAATTTTATTCCTGGTGGTCTGCGGCTTTTCTGACATAATTGCCAGCTTTTGGCCGAGAAACTTATTCATCAACGTTGATTTTCCTACGTTAGGCCGACCAATTAATGCTACAAACCCGGACTTAAAACCCTCCGCCATTTTACCTACCCCCAGTTACGGAATCGCCGGAAAAAGCCTCGGGAAGCAATTCCGTGATTGTTGTTAACCGGTAATCTCCTTTGTTATTGGCCATTATTACCGTTAAGTCCCTGGAAAATTCAACAAGTACCTGTCGGCAGGCGCCACAGGGAATACAGTAGTCATCAGCATCGGAAACTATGGCGATAGCCTTAAAACCACGGCAGTCATCGGCAATTGCCCGGAAAACGGCATTTCGTTCGGCACAGCTGGTCAATCCGAACGAAGCATTTTCCACATTGCATCCTGTATAAACCCGCCCGTCACCGGTCAGTAAAGCCGCCCCCACCCGGAACTTGGAATAGGGAGCATAAGCCCTTTCCTTAACTTCCAGGGCATGCTTTACTAATTCATCGATTTTTTTTCGTTCAAAGACACCTTTGTCCATTATCCAACCTCACGTATTTTAAAAATTAATTCAACTTTCTCACTTTAAATCTCACTTTAAATTTTTTGCAAATAAATTATTGCTTTTAAAAATATTTACCACTCTGTGGTTAGGTACTGTAAGTCGCCACTTATTGTTTCACTATTACAGTGTTATTAGCTGTTACCTTGCCACTGATGGCTTATTATTGGTCAGTATACTCAGTGGTTTAGTTTTTCCTTTAGTAATCTACTCTTGTGTTTGAAGGAACTACCTCAATCCATGTCTGCCCCGGCCGCAGCCTGATTTCTTTACCTTGCTCGTCTCTATACACCGTCCAGGCACGCAGGGCGCCTTTTTCCCAACGGCCCCGGTATACTTGCCCATCTATGAAAAACAGGGCTTTACCGCTACCAATCATTTGCACATCCAGACGACCTTCAGCATCTATAACCTTAGTATTTGTATATTGGATAATAATATTGCGGGCCGTCAACTGCCTACCGGTAACGTTGTCAATATGGGCTTTGCCACCGTTATACCTGAAATAAAGATTCTTTTTCGGATCATAGGTATATTTAACCAGACTATAGCGGCGGGGAAAATTTATTACGATTTCTGGGGCCGGGAGGCCGTTGTGCAGTTTTTCACCGGGACTTAAGAAGCTAAATCCAGGTACCCGGACATGGGCTTGATAACCCTTATCCAAACTTACTTGGCGTATTTTGTCCGTATCTCCGTATAAGTTATGCGGCGCCTTGCGGCTTTTTATCCGCCAGTAAGCTCCCCCTCTTCTGCCGATGCCAAACTCATCAATATCTGCTACCCGTGCAGTCTTAACAAATTTTTTGGCATCTTCGCTGCCGCCGCAGTGGGCATAAAGAGCATTATATTCCAAAGCTCTTTCGATATAATAGGGCCGCGCGCTGCGAACAGGCCCCACATTATTACTGTCCTGTGAATGATATATAGCCAGAAACCTGGTTATGCCCCCCTCGGCCAATACTTCGTAAACTATATCAGCTTTCGGCAGCCCTGATTGCGGTCTGGCCGCCGGGGCATTTTCCACCATAACAGCCACGGGACGTTTTTCCAGGTTAGCCGGGTCAGTCATTATCCCTGTAAGCGGAGCCGGAACGTAATTATCGGGCACAACCGAATCCTTCTCTTTACCCGGTTTTTCCACTTCCTTTTGTTGTATGGCAGAAGGTAGGGGGCCTTTGTCTTTTATTGAACAGCCCGTACCATAAATCAAGAGAGATAAAACCAAAACTACCATCAAGGCCGATAAACAAACCCTTTTTAACAAACTGTTCATAATGTCGTGCTCCTGTCAGTTGATCTCTTACCTGGTGATATTTAAGCCGGTTAATACCTGTTCTTCTTTCTCCCGCATGATATCCCGTTCTTCCTCTGTATTATGGTCGTAACCTAGCAGATGAAACATGCCATGGGCCGTTAGATAAGCCATTTCCCTGGTAAAAGAATGTCCATATTCTTCTGCCTGATTTTGCGCCCGTTCTACGGAAATAAATACGTCACCCAAAAGAAGGTCTTCTTCTTCTTCAAAAAATTCCTCTTCTCCGTCTTCAATCAGGGCAAAAGACAGGACATCCGTTGGAGAATCTACACCCCGGTACTGCTTGTTCAATTGGTGAATATAATCATCATCAACAAGCACTATGCCCACTTCAGCGCCGGGAAACTCGCTTTGTTCCAAAACGGCATTAGCAACCCTTTCGATGGTTTCGCCCAATTCGGGCGGCACTTCCACTTTTTCCTGCAAATTATTTACGTAAACCGGCATCTCTGGCCTTTCTCCTCTCTATTTCCTTGATTACTGTTTCAGGATATTCTACCCTGGCATGAAATATACCTGACAAAACACGCACAAAGGTATTGGCGATAACATCCAGGTCTTTAAAAGTCAAATCACATTCATCCAACTGCCCATCGTGGAGTTTATCCTTTATTATCCGCCTGACCAGGCCTTCAATCCTGCCCGGCGTGGGCTTTTGCAGGGCCCGCACTGCTGCTTCCACGGAATCGGCCATCATAACCAAAGCAGCTTCCTTGGTTTGCGGTTTGGGACCTTCATAGCGAAAATCTTCCTCAGAGACACTTTCATTTTTATCATTTTCTAAAGCCCTGTTAAAGAAATAACTTACTATGCTTGTTCCATGGTGCTGTTCAATGATATCAATGACAGGCTGGGGCAGTTTATGCTCTCTGGCCATTTCCACACCGTCTTTGGTGTGGGAAGTGATAATAAGGGTGCTCAAACTGGGCGCTATTTTATCATGTGGGTTTTCACAGGATAACTGGTTTTCGATAAAAAAGTACGGCCTCCTCAACTTTCCTATGTCATGGTAATAAGCGCCTACTCTGACAAGAAGCGATTCCCCCCCTACCGCGTCTGCAGCAGCTTCCGCCAAATTCCCGACAACAATGCTGTGGTGGTAAGTACCGGGCGCTTCCAGCAGAAGCCTTTTTAACAGAGGTTGGCTGGGGTTGGCCAATTCCAGTAATTTTACAGCGGAAGTAATACCAAAGGCGCTTTCCAGAAAAGGCAACATGCCGATAGTTAAAACGGAAGAAAAGATACCGTTGATTAAACCAAAAGCAATAGCCGAGAAAAATACTAATAATGCCGAAGCTGTTTCTCCTTTAGTAGTCAACTCAACAGCAATAATCCCTATGAAATGAGTAGCGCTGATATAAACCAGCCCAGCTTTTACCAGGTCAGAACGCTGACTGAGTTTGGAAACGCTGAAAACTCCGGCCATACCTGTAAAAAGGCTTACCACTGCAAAATTCAGTTGATTACCGGTGATGATCCCTAGCATTACGGCCAGGATGGCATTTATGAGCAAGGCAAGTTTAGTATCCAGTAGAATGGCAATCAGCATTACGGCCGCCGCAAAAGGCACCATATAACCCAGTAAAGCCGCTATGTTTGAGGTAATTTCGATGGCAATAATTATTTTCGCCAATATCAACGAAACAATTACTATCAGGCCCAAAAGCAACAGGTAACCTTCATTGCGGTAAATATTTCTCCTGTAGTGATATAAAAATACCATGACCATTATCAATGAGAGGATTACGAGGATGGCTATTCCCACAACTGACTTAAAGGGCGCGCGAGCTTTCAGTACGCCAAGGGCCTCCAATTTCGCGATATGGTCCTGAGTAACAATTTCTCCCTCGCCGATAATTTTCTCTCCCTGTTTCACCGTTACCCTGACAGGCGTTACCGCTTCTACTGCGGCTTCTATCTTGGCTTTGGTTGCTTCTTCATTATAAATGAAATTAGGACGCAAATAATTGTTTATCAGTGAAATCAAAAAAGACTTTTGTTCGGCGCTAATCTTCAGGGGTTCTATTTCTTCGCTGTTCAACCTGCTTTTGGCTGCTGCAAGATTTTCTTCAGAAATACCTACCTCCATGGCTTTATTTACAATACCTTTAACTTTTTCATGTAATGCCTGCAAAACGGCAGGATTGGAGGAAATTAATGCCTTATAAACGGCCGGTGAAAGGTCCAGCCCCAATTCTGTTCTTAAACGTTCTACTTTAGTGTTAAGATCGGCATTAGTTTGTGCTTGAATAGATTTAATTTTATTGAAAGCAGTGTCGATATCAGCAATTGTAGCCGCATAAGCATCGGGGTCTTCGTCGTGTACTTTCCCCACACTGTTGGCAGCCTGTCTTTTTAAAGCCTGTGTTTTCAGCTTGTCCTCAAATTCAATACTTCGAGGAGCCTTGATAGTTTTGGGGGCTACGTCACCTGGCTTTAAATTCAGCCGGTTAGGCAGAAAATTCAATGACAAAATAACCGTAACCAGAAAAAAAGTAGCCAAAGCTATACCGACCTTTTTCACGGTGGTATTTTTAAAAACGGGAATCAGTTTATTTTGCAGAAGGTCAAGGACACTATCCTTCAGAGCCATTCATGTCACTCCCAACTAATCTCCCTGCTCCGCGGCCCGGTCGTAGGCTTGAATAATACGCTGAACAAGTTGGTGCCTCATAACATCCTGGGTGCCAAAATACCGAAAAGCTATACCCTTTACGTCTTTCAAAATCCGTTCCGCCTCCAGGAGTCCTGAACGCTGCCCTTTGGGCAAATCAATCTGGGTTATATCTCCTGTTATAACTGCTTTGGAACCAAAGCCCAACCGGGTTAAAAACATTTTCATTTGCTCCGGAGTTGTATTTTGGGCCTCGTCCAAAATCAGAAAAGCATCGTCCAGAGTGCGCCCCCGCATATAGGCCAGAGGCGCAACTTCAATAATCCCTTTTTCCAGAAATTTATTGGTTTTATCCGGCCCGATAATGTCAAACAGGCTGTCATATAAAGGCCTTAAATAAGGATTAACTTTTTCCTGCAGGTCGCCGGGCAGGAACCCCAGTTTCTCTCCCGCTTCTACAGCGGGCCGGGTGATAATTAAACGGTTTACTGCTTTTTCTTTTAAAGCTTTGGCAGCCATAGCCACCGCCAGGTAGGTTTTGCCTGTGCCGGCAGGCCCAACGCCGAATACCACATCGTGCTGCTTAATGGCATCAATATACTGCTTTTGCCCATGGGTTTTAGGTTGCAGCGGCTTGCCACGGAAGGTAACAATAATTAACTCCGAGGCCAGTTCCTGCATTTTCCTGCCCTGCCCACTTTTCACCAGTCCAATAATATATTGGATCTCTCGCGTCGTTAAATTCTGGCCGGCATTGCTTAAAGCAACCATTTCCAAAAAAACTTGGGCCGCCTGTTCGACCGCCTCTTCATCACCGGAAAAAACAATCTGGTTTTCTCTGAGCACAACTGCAACATTCAGGGTCTCTTCCAAAAAACGTATGTTTTCGTCATAGTGACCAAAAATATTTCTGGCATCCGTTACATCGTCTATGGAAATTTTCTTTTCGACCTTTGTTATCAATTATGCCTAACCTCCTGTTTTTTTTCAAGGGTTTCGTATTTCATTTCGTTTTGGGTTAGTGGTCGCACTGAACCGATGTTTTCCAAAGTTTCCACCATTACCTTGACTCTGACCAGATCAGGTTCCTTTGTTTTTATGATATATGTTTTTTCTTTTAGTAGTTTCACCTGCGCCGGCAATTTAAACTGGCTTTTGGCCTTCTGTATGGCCAATTTCTTAGCTTCGTCAAAGGCTATCTTTTCCGTTACCGGCTTTGTTTCATAGTAATACGTTATAAGTACTTCGACGGGAATCTTTAGATTCCTCCAGGCCGGCAGTCTTTCGACTTCTTCCTTCTTTATATAAGACTTAAAGGGAACCCTTGCGCTACCCTGGAAAGATATGGATTTTTGACCCAGTTTCACCACTATTTTCCGTACATAACGCCCCGTCTCAACCGTTTTCACGGTTTTTAGCTGGGCTTCACCATATCCGTCATACCAAACCCTCGCTTTTATTATCCCCCGAGCGCGCACAAAACGCCTCCTGATAACTTTTTGTTTCTCACCTTCCAAAAGCTGTTCCGGATTCTCCTTTTCGATAGGCGCCTCTATCTCTGATTCAATAATACCGGAAATGAGCAGTTCGCCCTTTTTCACCATTTCCCCTTCTTTTGCGGCAGCCACTCCGGATAAAACCAGCACTTCTTCAATTAAACCGGTTTTGTTGGCCACTATATGCGCCGGCCTGTCATCTTCCACCGGCGGGGTCACCTTTTCCGCCACCCTGATGATGGCTTTGGTCCCCGTAATATTAATACCCACCCAGGATATACCGGGGAGTTCGGTCTTAATTCGTTTTTCCACTTCCGAGGAATCCAGTTTCCATTTCGCTGTTCCGGTATACAGGCCGGCCTTTTCAGCCGTCTTTAATATGATGTCCGTCGAGACCTTTTTGTTTCCCGCCACATCAATGAACCATACGAAAGACGATAAAATATACAATACCGCTACGCAGGTCAGCGCCCCCACTACCATCATTTTCCGGCGCAATACCTTTGCTGTGGCAAAAGGCAGCCCTTTTTTGTTCTTTATTTTCATCTTGCCGCCCGTTCTTTTTATGATATGCCGAAGAGCCCGAAAACTGCTTACCCTGGCTTTAAGCAGAATTTTCTGGGGACCAAGCCAACGGATGTCCCAAAGGTATATTCCCCGGCTGACGGCCATGTTAACCAGTTTTTCAACGGCCTCACCTTCCACCAATAGTGTTAAGTAACCCATCAAATAGGACCAAAATCTAACCCAAAACATTTGTCTCCCTCCCCTACGCCCCAATTTTTATATCATCGATTTTACCTTCTACCGAAATTTCATCGGGCAAAATACTACGCAGGGAAAGGTCTGTTCCCGTGATGGCATATTCTCCTATGCTGGTGTTAATTCTGACCAGGGTATCGGTATATTCCAAGATACCTTTATGATTCTCAATAATTACCTGAAAATTACCTACCATAATAATTTTCGGCAGGTCCAAAAGAACATCTTTCGGTATATCCAGAAAATTGGCAAATTGCTGGCCGAAGCGCCTTCTCTGGTCTTTCCACGACATAAAACAACCCCTCCTTGTACTAATAATCTCTATGCACGCGGAGGGGTAAACATGCCTTTGGGGTTAGTTTTTAACTACATAAAGTCCTTTTCTTTGTGGGCCGCGCTTTGATTTGGGTACCTGCAGCACTTCGCTTAAAATTATGCCGTTCAGCAATGCCTGGCTGTTGAAAAGGGGATAGCCCTCTGTATCCTGTCTCGCTGCCTGTTGGGCAGCCGGAAAAATATGCTCGTCAGGGGGTGGCCCCTCCTGGTACATCATCCGGGATTCCGTGCCACCTGCTGCGTCCTTTGATATCATTTGGCTTCTTGCTTCCAGCTCGGATTTTTGATCTATATATTTGGTCATCTGCCGAATAGGAACTTGCCGTTCCCAGTTTTCCGACATTTCAGGCCATCTCTTCGGACCATGGGGCCACCCTTCCGGTCCCCAATTCTTCGGTCCCCAATCTTTCGGAAGTTTGTCTTTTATTTCCGGCATTTTGCCTAAAACTTTAAAGAAGACAAACGCCAGGAAAATTATCAACAACAATGCATCCATTTAAACGCCCCCTTTCCGGGCACCAACAATACGTTTATTTGTTATCTACAGGCGGAGTGTTGCCGGAACCTGCGCCATCTCCTTTGGGCGCCATTTTGCCTATAGCATCCCTCATCTGGGT
Source organism: Thermincola sp. GK-1 (assembly GCF_059412445.1). Classification (NCBI taxonomy): domain Bacteria; kingdom Bacillati; phylum Bacillota; class Clostridia; order Eubacteriales; family Thermincolaceae; genus Thermincola; species Thermincola sp. GK-1. Next base: position 62,281 of record NZ_JBSQAT010000004.1, on the reverse strand, counting down.
ATCGGCAAGCAGGTTTTGCAGGTTATAATAATCCATTACCCCCAGTTTACCCTCACGTAAGGCTTCAGCCAAAGCTCTCGGCACCATTGCTTCCGCTTCCACAACTTTTGCGCGCATTTCCTGTACGGCAGCCTTCATCTCCTGTTCTTTGGCCACCGCCATTGCCCGGCGTTCCTCAGCTTTGGCCTGGGCAATCCGCTTATCAGCCTCGGCCTGGTCAGTCTGCAACTGTGCTCCGATGTTTCGGCCAACGTCAACGTCTGCAATATCTATGGATAATATTTCAAAGGCTGTCCCGGCATCAAGTCCTTTGCCCAAAACAGTTTGCGAAATCAGGTCAGGGTTTTCCAGTACTGCCTTATGGTTGTCGGCGGAACCTACCGTAGTAACAACCCCTTCTCCAACCCGGGCAATAATTGTTTCTTCCCCAGCCCCGCCAACAAGGCGGTCGATGTTTGCCCGTACTGTTACCCGGGCAATAGCTTTTACTTCTATACCGTCCTTGGCTACAGCTGAAATCAAAGGTGTTTCAATAACTTTGGGGTTAACACTCATTTGTACCGCTTCCAAAACGTTTCTACCGGCCAAGTCGATAGCTGCCGCCCGCTCAAAGGCAAGGGGTATATTGGCCCTTTCCGCAGCGATCAAAGCATCAACTACCCGGTCCACATTACCACCGGCCAGGTAATGAGCTTCCAACTGATTAACCGTTACATTTAACCCCGCTTTTACAGCTTTAATTAAGGGATTAACTATTTTTGCCGGCGGTACCCGCCGTAACCGCATACCAATCAGGGTTATAATCCCGATTTTCACCCCTGCCGCCAAGGCAGAAATCCACAGCCCGACAGGAATAAAACTTAAAATGATGGCCAGGGCGATCAGGCCCACGGCAAAGAAAAATAAGGGAACCAGAGCAGCAATACCAGCAAATTCCATTAATTTAACCTCCTTGCAATTAGTTTTAAAAACTCTCCTAACTTATTCACTGGAATTTCCAAGTGACCGCACCACAACGCGGCCTCCTTCAACCAAAATAACTTTGACAGCTTTACCGGCAGGTATAAATCCTCCTTCGGTAACCACATCTACCCGTTGCCCGCTAAATTCCGCTGTTCCGGCAGGTCTTAAGGGAGTTACGGCCACCCCTTCCAGGCCCAGTAAATTTTCCAGTTCCTTTTTGGGCGCTACATACCCGGTGTCTTTGTCAAGCTTCAGGCCCAGGACAAGTCTGTCAAATATCCCTCGGCGGCCCATAACTTTAATTAACACGTATAACAGAATTATGGTGCCGGCAAAAGCTACCGAAAGGGAGATAATAGCCTGCAGTGGGCTGGTCGAAACGAGAAAAATACTCCAGATTACCAATCCTATGCCAATTACACCGGCTACGCCAAAACCCGGGATAACAAATATTTCAAGCATTAAGGCAATTATGCCCAGGCCGAAGATCAAAACCGCGAGCCACCCCGATACCCCGGCCATCATGTGCCCGCCGAAAAACAATCCCAGGGCAATAAGCCCAACAGTACCGGCTACTCCCCAGCCAAGGGTAAAAGCTTCCATCACTAACCCCACAAAGCCGATCAACAATAAAATGGGGCTGATAAAGGGGTTAATTATCCACCAGGCCAGCCTTTCCCCAAAGCCCGGCCGGTATTCTTCGGCGGTATAATATACCCCGTCTTTTTGGGCCAGATCTGTCAACAAGGCATGTTTATCGGGCACTATTTTATCCGCTATGCCCAGTTCTACTGCTTTCTTGGCTGTAAGCGATAAAATCTCGCCTTTTTCTTTAATGTTTTCGATAACAACATTTCTGTCGGCCATGCCGGCAACAATCTTTGGGTTGCGCCCCCTGGCTTCGGCCGCTTCCTCCAGGTCTGACCGCCAGGAAGCCAAAATCTTCGGATTGTTGGGAACGGGTTCCGCCGCTCCAATGGCAGTACCCGGAGTCATATAAATTTCTTCTGCTGCCAAAGCAATTAACACCCCGGCCGACTTGGCCTCTCCGTTAATAAAGGCTACCGTCGGCACTTGAGCATTAAAAATTCTCGTCTTGATCCGCTGGGCTGAATCTATAAGACCTCCCGGGGTATCAATTTCAAATACAACCTTCTTGGCCCCCATCTGCTCAGCTTTGTCAAGACTTCTTTCCACAAATGAGGCCATCCCCGGTTCAATTTCTCCCTTTATAGGGATAAAAACAATCTTGGCCTGGTCAGCAAAAACGGGGCCAGAACCTACGTTGAGGGCGAAACCCAGCAGAATAATCAGTAGGTAAACAGCAATGCGCCTAAATCTTCTTTGTAGCAAAAATACTGTTCCGCTCAAATCTATACCTCCTTTCTACCGGCTGGCGCCGCCGCCTCCCGAAGAACCACCGCCGAAGCCGCCTCCGCCGAAGCCGCCTCCGCCAAACCCTCCGAACCCGCCGAACCCTCCAAAGCCGCCGCCAAAGGGCCCGCGGTATTTACGAGAGCCTTTTCCTGAACCAAGCGACAGGAAAACCACTAGCAGGATAAGAAAAATTACAAATCCCGGGACCATTCCTTCTGATGAATTATCATTAAGCGGCCTTGGCAGAGCGACCCCGTCAGGCGCTAATTCAACTTTATATTCTTTTGCCAATTCGGCCGCTATACCCAGGTAGCCTCGCAAAATCCCGGCGCTGTAATCACCCTTTTCCCAGGCAGGTAATATAAAATTGTCTAAAATACGACCGGCTTTACCGTCAGGTATGGCTCCCTCCAGGCCATACCCAACCTCGATACGTACCTTACCGGGTTTGTTTTTCAGCAAGTTCTCTTTGTTGACAAGCAGCAGCACCCCGTTATTTTTATCCTTCTGACCTATCCCCCAATCTCTGAATAATTCATTGGCATATTCTTCAATACTGTAACCTTGGAGATTTTCTACAGTCACAACTGTTACCTGAGCCCCCGTTTTCTTTTCCAGTTCATACCCCACTGCGCTTATCGTGTCCCTGGTTTTCTCATCCAGCAAGCCGGCAAAATCCTGTACATATATATTGTCTGTTGGTTTGGCGGGTAGGTTCAAACCGGCCCAGGCCGGAAAAGAAACCAGTAGTAAACAAACAAGCACCAATACACTGACAAGTTTATTTCTCATACTCAGCACCCCTTACTGGGTTCCGCCAAAATCAACTTTGGGGGCATTTTCTGCCTGCGGTTGAGCCTGAAAATAAGGTTTTTCTGTGAAGCCCATCATCCTGGCAAATATCACCGTCGGAAAACGCTTGATGCTGGTATTATACTCCTGAACAGCCTGGTTATAATCCCGTCTGGCCACGGTAATCCGGTTTTCAGTACCGGCCAATTCATCCATTAACTGTCTAAAGTTAGCATCGGCTTTTAGGTTTGGATAATTTTCCACAACCACCAGCAACCGGGATAAAGCTGAACTTAATTCATTATTAGCTTTAATCTGGTCATCCACTGTTGTCGCACCGGCCAGTTTGGCCCGCGCATCGGAGACACTCTTCAACACTTTTTCCTCGTGCGCCGCATACCCTTTAACGGTCTCCACCAGGTTAGGAATTAAATCTGCCCTCCTCTGTAAATATGTTCCTACATCACTCCATTTTTTATTGACATTTTCCTCTTGGCTTACCAGCCCATTATAGGCGCCAAAAGCGCCCATCACAGCAAAGGCAAAAATAATCACTAAGGCTATGACCAAACTTTTCCCTCTCATTGTATCCCTCCTATTAATTTCCCAAAAATTCAGTTTCAAAAAAATCGCCTTTAATCTTACTTCCTTCTAATAACCCTATTCACCTCCTTAAGATTTAATATTTAAAACTGAGGCCTCAGATAAAGGGGAAGTCCGGCCAAGGTAAAATAAAAAGACCTTAACCGTCACAACGGTAAGGTCTTGCTTTCAAGCGATCACTTGCGGTAAAACCGGAGGATGGATGTGAGTTACTCCTCGACTGACGATTTTACCGGAACAGGTTGCCCTGTTCAAGCTACTCCCCTTCAGCTTATTAACTTGATTTAAATTATACAGAACCAAGCCAGAAAGGTCAATACCTGTTTTTGGTCATTTCCGCCCTTCCTGGTTTAATTTCTGGTATTCTAACGAAATTATCCTGCCGGGGACCCGCTGGACATATCCACAATTCTTTACCTGAATATTGTCTTAAATATGTTCCACATACGTGAACTACAAGTATTTTTATATCCTTCGTTCCAAACAATAATCACAGAAATGTTATCGTTTCCTCCGTTATCATTGGCAATCCGGATCAAACGGTCCGCTGCGCCTGGCATATTTTCCATAATAGAAGTGGCCAAACAATGGTGAGGCACCTTATTATAAAGTCCATCGCTGCATAATAAGAAAATGTCGCCTTTTTCCACCTTGCCCCAACTTAAAAAAGGCGATATTTCCTGGCGTATTCCCAAACACTGGGTCAGAATATTGCGGTTAGGATGATATAAAGCTTCTTCGGAAGTGATTTTACCGAAACGCACTTGTTCCGCCACTACAGTATGGTCTATCGTTAATTGGGTAAGCTGCTTATCCCGGCTTTTCAAACGGTATACCCGGCTGTCCCCGATATGGCATAAAACATAGGTATCCCGAACTATAAAAAGAGCGCTCAGTGTTGTTCCCAGTTTAATCCCCCGTTCTTGGCCATAGTGGCGAATGTTATTGTTTATATGTCGAAACTGTTTTCCTAAATCATCGCCTATGCTTGTCTGATCCGGGTGGCAGATATTTTTAAAATCCAATTGCTCCCACCAGTGTTTCAGAGCTTCTACGGCAATTTCGCTGGCCTTTTCTCCTTCCGCCATTCCTCCCATCCCATCGGCGACAACAAAGAGACCAAATTCTCCTATACCTTCTGCTTCCCCTATCCTGATAAGTAATTTATCCTGGTTATTAACTTTTCTTTTCCCAATATCACTGCCCAAATCATAAAAAAACTTCATAATTATCTCCGGCAAACTAATTTTTTATTTGGAGCAAAATAGGTAATCCACATCGGCAAAAGTAATTTTATCGTTTTCTCGCAATTCGTACTGCTTATTACTAATCAATTTATCACCATTTATAAAGGTGCCGTTTCTGGAATCGAGATCCACGATATAATAAACGCCGTCAATACACTTGATTTCCGCATGAGCCCGACCGATACTTTTGTTTGCTATCACCCGGTCACAAGTTTCCTTATTTCTGCCAATAACCATAGTTGATTTATCCAGGATTATTTTATCTCCACCATTTGCAGCCTTTAACACAGGGTAATTATTCTCAACCAGCAGGGTAGTTTCGTCACTGTAATCTTCCAAAAGGGTTGTCTCGTCGCGATCATAATTGGGTGAACCGGTTGCCGGCTTGGGAGGTAATGGAGAAATAACAAGATCGGCTATAGTTGTCTTGCGTTGGGGCTGAGTTTCGATGTCCACTTTTGACATATTCAGGTGGTTAAAGGTTTGGGGTAAATTGTCATCTTTTTGATTAACACTGCTGCCGCCTTTTGCAGAAGCCCTTTTAACCTTCCGGTAATAAAAGCTTAGAGTAATAACGAAAATTAAAAGTCCACCGGCAGCAGCTAATTCTTTATTGGTAAAATTCTGCAGAACCCTTGCGAAATCAATACCACTGTTGGAAATAATTGCCGACACCACTGAAATGACCGCCATTACACCCAGAACTTTAGTCCTGACAGAATTTTTATTATTTTTAGGAACGGGTGGTTGATTATTTATGTGTTTCTCAGCACGCATTTTTTTAACAGGCTGGGGCAGTACGGTCTTTTGAAAGGAAGGCTTATCCGGCGGAACATTTAATCCGGTATGAATCGGTATAACGGGCACCGGTTTTGCCTGTACCTTAGGTGTATGTGTTGATTCATCCTGAAGGGGCATGGATTCTATTCCCGGTATGGGGGATAAGTTCCTGATATTGTACGGTTCAGGGTTTTCCTCGGGCAGTTTATCGTCAACTCCAATTAATTTCATTAATTGTTTGCGAAATTCCGGTAAATTGAGATCTTCTGCTTTAAGCAACTGCAAAAGCCGTTGCACAAAATTGTCCCCCGTATCAATATTAGCCTTGCCAACCAGTAAATCTGTAACAAAGGTTTTGAAAGTCCGAGTAATATCCTGTTCTAATTCTAACGGTAGATAGGCCAGGAATACTTCCCCGGAATCAGGATTAATATAAATTAAGTTGTCATCAAGCAGGAAGGAATTGCTGTTTAGGAAATATTTTTTACTTTCCAAAATCGGACTTAAAATCCTTTCCAAAATTAAAGTAAATTCTGTTTTGCTCATTTTCTGCCTCTTTAAATAATTTGCCAGACTAATCAAACCGGTTAGATTATAATATAGTTTGGCATGCGCATTCTTTTCCCTTATCTCCAGGTTTAAGACCCCGGGAATTTGGTTGTTAGCAATCATTTCGGCCTGAAATCCGATAATTTGGTCCGCCTTAAGGTTCTCTTTATCCAACTCCAGGTAGCTTCTGCCCAAATCGGCAACATACTCCACCTTAAAATCAAATAAAGTGTTTTCCATGTTCCTTCACATCCTTAATTAAACAAAATGATGCCTTTAAACTGCAACAGGGTAAGTATATACTGTATCATGGTTCCCGGTACTATGGCTGTGGAGAAAATAAATTTGGAACTTTTATCGTCATCACCGCTGTACTTGGCCAACCGGCCGGTTAAAAAAATATATTTGAAGTAATTGCATACATCCTGCATACGTCTGATAAACTCTCTTTTTTTTAGCAATATAACCAAGGCAATAACACCGCCTGTATATACTGAAAAAACAAAGCTATAGGCTGTAAAAGGCAGCCCCATAACCGCCCCGATGGCAGCAAACAGTTTGATATCGCCCGCTCCCATAACATTGATGCGGTAAAGTACCATTAGGACTGCAACGGGAACAAGCCATCCCTTGATGGAGAACAAGAGCCCTGTCAAGCCACCTTCCATAAGGTTAGTTGCCAGTCCCAATACCGCTGCCGGTAAAGTAATAAAGTTCTTAATCTTTTGCTCCCTGATGTCATAATACAGGGCAAGGCCTAAGATGATGATTAATATCAAGGATTTGCCAATAAAACAAACTGTCACCATTATTCACCTGCCTATTTGTCGTCCACCCATGACCTTTCTATTGCCGTATTGGATAAAGTCAGCTCTTTTTTAAAAAACGGAAAAAGCAGTTTCACCTTATACTCCACCACCAGCGCTATATCCTCATTGTTTAGCTCCACGTTATTTACCAGACCGTTACTGCGGGATAGATTCAAAGGGTTAAACATAACAGCCTTAACAATTTTAAAGCTATCGTCCCTCAAGGAGCCCAGCGGATACATTTCCCTTATCTTTTTCTGCGCATATACTTTAACGGCAGGCTCAATCAGCGCCATTGTATCTTCCTTTATTTGGTTGCCAACCACCGCTAGAAAATCTGAGGTTACTGCCGCTTTGACCTGCTGCGGCAAATCAAGGGTAGCATTGGTTGGGTCCATAAGTATTTTTTGTGCCAAGTCTTCCATACCGGCGGGATCTGAGCCCCTGATAAATTTAAGCGGATAAGAATGGACCGCAATCTGTTTGGCCGTTTGACTGACCGCATGGTCCATGGCAATGTACACCATACATACATGCACAAAATTTATCAGGGTTAACATCAGCGCCAGAAAAAAGGGGAAAACAACAGTTGCTTCCAAAGTGAGGCTGCCATTATTGTCTTTAAAAAAATTTCTCATCAAAATCACCCGTTTAGTAGCCATATTCTACCCGCTTGGTTATATAACACCGGCCATCCTTAACTGTTGTTCCAAAGGGCCCGTGTTCCATATTACGAATGCCGGCCAAAGGTAAAAACCATAACCTTATGGAAACCTCTGCACTACCCGTTAAAACCGTATTTAGATTTTTCGGGTCCACATTGTTACGCAACCGGATTATTTCCTGAATCCGCCGCAATTTGTTGTCATCATTATTTATAAATAATAACAACCGCAAATGTTCTTTGTAGTTGGTCCTGATATCATGCAGGGGATTACCAAAAGCGTAGGTCGGGTCATACATCTCGGCAATGGCTACGGTTTGGCCCAGCAGCAACTTCAGCGTATCCACACCCGCATGCGTAACTCCCATGATTACAGAATAGATAAACCTGGCAACGGGTTCGGCAGGAGCAACTTTGCTGAAACAAAGATAAGCCATGGTATCCAGTCCAAAACGAATGAGGTATATTTCTCCTACTGCCCTTGCCCTGGGATAGGCTCCACCGAAGGTTATGTATTCCGCTTCACTGTTCCAATATTTATACATAAAATTTTTACCTGCTGCAGGTTTGGTCAGATAGGAGAAATGCGCCAGGATATATTCGTTGATATATAAATCATCCCGCATGTCCGTTAATACTTCCTCAATGGCTACAACGCCGTTCACCTTTTCAGTAATTTGTTCGATATCTTTGCCGTTCTTATCTTCAAAATCGTCTACTCTTGACGTAATGTCCTTAGGCTCAATAATCCCTTCCCCTTCCAGAATATTTTTTTGAATTATTTGGTTTTGCAGGTCGCTTTGTTGCCGCCTTAGCTCATTTCCATAAGCTGATGCGCTAACAGTTTCATACTCAGAAATTACTACATTAACAGCCGTCAACCCAATTCGTTCATACTGGTCATGGTCCAATGCATCCAGGCTGGCAGCAATTTCCCTGTTCACTTTCGTCATTTCTCGCTCGATATTGAGCTGAATTCTTTGCACTTCTGCATTAATCGATTTTTCACTTTCTTCAACAGCCATGTCTATTTCGTCTTTTCCGTCGGTCGGGCCCATATACCCGCCTTCAATTAGTTTACCCCTTTCCTCATCTACCTCCCGGGATAACCGTTGGCAGCGCTCTAAATCGCCGCTGATTTCTTCCTTTAACAGCTTTATTTCCTCTTTGACCTTGGCCATCTCTTTCCGGATGGCTTTTCTTGTTTCGGCATCCTGCGCCCGGGCCAGTTCTTCCTCCAGCTCTTCCAGGCGTTCCCTTTTGCTAATCAGGTCCTTTTTTTTCCGTTCTATGTCCCGGCCAATTTTATCAATCTCCCTGGACTTCTTTTTTATAGTATCCAGGCTTTTTCGTTCCTGGTTTTTCGCCTGAAAAAAGCTAAACATTTTGCCTATTACCCTGATCTTATCTGTAATAAACTGGCCCAACTCGATGGGAGCCCGGTATTTCATGTCTTCCAGAATTTGCTGTTTTAATACCGCTTCCTCAGCCAACGAATTGTTTACATCTGCCTGGGAACCTTCATACCGGTAGTCCAGCAAGTTGAAATTCTGCCCCGCTGAAGAAGTTAAATTGGCCTTGACATATTTTGCAAAATCCTGGTCATAATTCGTACCTTTATAGGTAAATAAACCAAAATCCTGTTTTGTAGAAGTATGGTAATCAGCCAATACGGAGCAGGCAGCGGCATTGGCTACCCTGCGCAATTGATTCTGAGCTGTTTTTATCCGGGCCAAATCAATAAATAGCCCAATAAAAATGACCATTATCATAAAAACAATAACCAGGTAAACAGTTACCGTCCCTTTTTCATTTTTCAGAAACCTTTCCAAAACACTGTTTATAATATACATTCCTAAAACCTCTCACCCCATTTAGGGGACTAGTGATTATTTTGGGTGCAGACTTTACACTGCCTGTACCCCATCTCTGTTGCCACCGCCGTTGATTCCAAAACCATCAGGTTTCCGTGCCTGCTAATTCTTTGTACATACCGGCAATTGGGGTCAGAATGATAAACCTTGTCTTCGTAAATATTTTTCGTGATATAAACCCTGCCTCCGTTATTTAAACTGTCCTGCCGCTTACCCAGCAGGGTCAGATACCCTTTCAACCTGTTCAGGTAATCATATAGAATATCCACATTTCTTATGTACTCCACAGGTTCGGCCACATCAGCCTGAGCCCTGGCCTGTATTTGATTGCCGAGGCACTTTGCTGCCCAAGCGGGCATGAGCACATTTTCATTGATGGAAGCCGTTACAGTTCTCTTGATAAGCTGATTATTATAGTTTATCTCAATTGTCTGGTCGTTTTGGAATACCCCGTAAGCAAGGTGCTCGCCGGCCAGGCCGGTAGCTTCAACAGCTTTTGCAACTGCCAGTGAGGAATTATCAGAGTCCTGGAAAATCCGCCAATACAGACCGTTATTTTTTAACTTCCCTCCCAAGGCGCCTGTTTCCAGGTCCTTAAAGCTGTTATTCCAGGTGGCGGCTCTTTGGGCGGAAGTGTACACAGCAGCATTGAGGACAACCAGTTTTTCAAAAATAAACATGGAAACAAACAGTAGACAAAACAAAATGAACAAGATTAACGGAAAAACAATAGTGGCTTCCAGGGTAAAACTACCTTTTGAACTGGCAAGGGCCTGGCAAAAATAAATACGCATTTTTGTTAACATATGGATAACCCCAAACTATATAAATCATTTGGTACCGCCGGGCAGTTAAAACCAACCTGCCCGGCGGAAATCCGGTCATTATTTTGCTTCTGTGACTGAAGGTAGGCCTTTATCAGTATTGTTAATCTGAGCAATCTGATCGTTGTACCATTTAGTAAGACTTTTTCTAAATGAAAAAGCCAAACCAACAATAACGACCAGAATAATTACCATTTCTACGGTTTCAAGACCATCCTCATCTTTAAAAAAGTTTATCAGCAGCTCTTTCATCTTGTCACCCCCTTCACAACTTCCGCTACAACTACCTGCCCATCGTCATGATGGCCGGAGCCAGAACTATAATGGCTACAGCAATAAACACCATAACCATGGGAAAAACCAGCTTTGACGATGCTTCTTCTCCCTGTTTCCGGGCAATATCCTTTCTTTTCTCCCATGCTTCCTGGGCCAGTGTCCTTAGCACATAAACAATGTCCCCGTTTCCACGATTTAAATTCTGAATTATAGTTGATACAAACCGGGTTATTTCCGGTATCCGGCATCTCCGGGCAAAATCTTCGTAAGCCTGGTGAATAGGTTTACCGGCGCCTATATCTGCCAAAACATAGTTCATTTCTTTGTATAGCGGCCTGTCCGGGTCGCTGTCATGTACAACCTTATGGACAGCCGATGAAAAAGGTAATCCGGCGTTTAACAGTAAGGCCAGGGTATTAATAAACCCGGGCAGATCAATCAAAATCTGTCTTTTTTTCATCTTCAGCTTCTTTTCCAAATCCTTATCAACCCAATAATACAGAAGAGCTGATAATATTAAGCCAAAAACCAAAAAAGAGTATTCTGCCTCACCGGCCAAATAAGTGATGCTAAAAAAGAAAGCGCTTGCTGTCATCAAGGCTGCTTTTTGAGCGATATGGACAGCAAAATAGGTGTAGGCTTCCCGCTGGCCAAACAGCTCAGCAATCCGGCCTCTAATTTTACGGTCGTAACCCGAGTTGAATTGATAGGGTAACTTTTCCGCCAGAAAAAAACCTATCGGAGCAAGAAACGCCAGTTTAAAACCGTACCTGTTGATTTCTTCGGCAAAATCACGGTCTTTGTCTTTAGCCAGAAAATATAAGCCTGCAAACAAAGCTAACAAAACCAAAGCCAATACCGGCTTGAGCACCAAAAGCAAATGATTCACCATAATCACACCTTAATGTCAAAGATTTTTTTGGATACCACTGAAGCGGCAATCAAAATTCCAAGAGCCAGCGCCATTAACAGGTAACCTTTAATTGAAGTATATAAGGAATCCATATAACCGGAGCCACCAAATTTGACCAGACCAATGAAGACTATAGGCATGATATTGAGAATTTTTTGTTCGTATTTTTGCTTTGTTAACAGAAGCTCTATCTCCTGATTGATTTCTATTTTGTCGCTAAGGATGGCGGAGGTGTTTTTTACCACCTGCACAAGGTTCCCGCCTGTTCTTTTGCAAATAACCATCACTTCGGCAAAGTTTTTGATATCCTCTAAACCGGACCTTTCGGCAAAATCCAGCAAAGCCGTTTCAACAGGTTCATTTAGTTCAATTTTCCTGCATATGTATCCGAATTCTTTTATGATGTAGGTGTTTTCGTCCGGATAAAGGACCCGCAAGTCATTAAGAGCAGTTTTAAAAGCGCTTTCCAAAGACCTACCCACACCCAGGGACGAAGTTAAAGAATAAAGTGCATCTTTAAACTGTAACTGAAGTTCCGCTTTTCTCTTAGTAATTAAATCCTGGACTTTATATTTTGGATAAAAAAAACCACCTAACGAGAAAATGAAGGCGATAATTAAATTGCTGAAAAAAATTAAACCTATGACAAACAATACGATGGCCGCTATAATTGTGTACTTGGTTTTCTCTTGCCGGGCCATATGGTATTCATTATAGTCAATTAAATCTGTTGCCGCAGGATTTTCGGCCAATATTGCTTTTTCACTGACAGCAATTGACCCCCGTAGTAACTCTCCGTCGTTTTTCCAATACAGCATATTTACCAACTCCAAACTTCTAATCTTCCAAGCTTAATCCCGCCATTTTCAATTTCAACCTGTGTAAAAGCTTACCGGTTCGTTTTAAGTTTCCGATTACCCTCTGGTCCACTTCGCCTTCTTCCTGGAAGCGGAATAAGGGATTTAGGACGATGTCGCCATGGGCAAAGCCTTCTACCTCACATATTTCCAAAACCTTACGGGTTCCATCCCGCAGGCGGCCAAGGTGAATAATAATATCTAACGCAGCGGCTATTTGCTTGCGAATGACTTCAACAGGAAGAGGTGCGGCGCTAAGAACCATGGTTTCCAACCGGCTGAGCATATCCTTGGTAGTATTGGCATGACCCGTTGATAAAGAGCCTTCATGCCCCGTATTCATTGCCTGCAGCATATCCAGGGCTTCCGCTCCCCTGACTTCCCCGACAATAATCCGGTCCGGTCTCATTCTTAGCGAAGTTTTAATCAAATCCCGGGTGGTTATTTCGCCTTTCCCTTCGGTGTTGGCATTTCTGGTTTCCAGACTTACCAGGTTCTTGATGTTTTTCAACTGTAGCTCGGCAGAATCCTCGATAGTAATGATCCTTTCATGCGGTGGGATAAAATCGGAAAGGGCGTTTAGAAAAGTGGTTTTTCCCGAACCCGTGCCACCGCTAACAAAGATGTTATACCTGGCCTGTACCAGTTTTTTTAATAGTTCTGCCGCTTCTTCCGATAAAGACCCCAGCTCGATTAATTTTTCCACTGTTAAATGCTGCTCGGGAAACTTCCGGATAGTCATGGTCGGCCCCCGCAACGCTATAGGGGGTAGTACCACGTTTACCCTGGACCCGTCCGGAAGCCTGGCATCTACTATGGGCATAGCCTCATTTACAACCCTGTTTACCCTGGAAACTATTGACTGAATTACATTTTCCAGCTTTTCTGTGCCTTCGAATTTGATATCGAGTTGATAAGTCCGGCCGTTTTTCTCAATGAAAATGTTATCCGGTCCGTTAACCATGATTTCAGTAACCGCCGGGTCTTCCAGCAGCGGCTGAAGCACATCCAGCCTTCTCATGGAATTGAAAACCCCGGCTATCAGTTCCTGCTTTTGCAAAAGCGTCAGGTAATTTTCTTTGCTCTTTTCAAAAACTACCTGGGTAATCACATCTTTAATCTCTTCATCTTGCAATTCTTTTGAAAGGTCTAGCCTGTATCCGACTTCATCCCTAATAAGTTGGATCATGTCTTCCTTGGCAATATCCACCATCTCAGGTAACCCCTTTCACTCAGAGTTTACCCAACCGCTTTAGCCAACTGATACAAACTGTTGCTGAACTCACGTGTGCTGTCAAAAATGTTGCGCCCATTGACGGAATGCCATAACCCCTGAACAACAGGAATTGTAAAGTTGGTTCGCAATTCCTCACTTAATTGGGTATCCACATTACCGTAATGTTTGTTTAACACCGGTACCAGCTTGTCAAAAAACCCCGTTTTTTCCGCAATACCTGTTATCCTCATCTGGTTTAAAAAGCTTTGCGTCTTGAAGTGGCACAGACTATCGGGGGCCTGAACCAACACAACACTGTCGCTTGCTTCAAAAACCGCAACAGCCCGTTCATCAGCGGCAGCATCCATATCTACCAGTATAAAGTCATATTTGCCCAATTGCCTGAGATTTTGGAAAAGCAAACGCAAATCATCAGCTTTTAATTCCGAAAGTTCCAGAAAACATTCAGGAGGCTCAATAAAATCAATGTTCAAGGACAGGTCTTTGGTTTTGTACATTTCCAATTTAACCGGCAGTACCGCCACATTTTCCTTCAGGCTTATTAATATATGAGTCATGGCATCATTTCCATTGCATACCAGCCCGGAAACCATTGAATTGATGCTTTCAAAACTCAAACACAATACTGCGTTTCCAAAATCACCGAGTTTAGAAGCCAGGCCCAGGGTAAGGGATGTTTTTCCCACGCCGCCGGCCGGTGAATAAACAGAAACAACCTTTGTCCTGGCGCATCCTTTAATCAAATCAGATACAGACGAATTCTTTTCAGCATAAAAATTTAGCAACTGGCTGACCAACTGGTCCCCCGGCTGGTATTTGTTAATACTGCAGCCTTTTCCCTGACAGATGAGGCTTCCGTCAGATAGGGTAACAATCATGCAGACATTTTTATATAAATCGGGTTCATCAATTAGAAAATTCGGGTGAGCCAATAATATATCAACTTTATCCCGACCGGAGCTTAAAAATTCCCTGAGCAGGTCAGCTCTGGTAAAAGAGACAACCCTTATGCGTGACATGTAGATTGAATTAATGTATTCAGCAACCTTATCTACATATTTACTATCATGGTCGGCCAGGACCAGGCGAATTTTATACAACTGAAATCACCTCTAAATATCCTGGGTTCTGAACTTAGAATATAAAATTGCCACCTTAGCCTCAATTATAAAGCGATGATATATCGATGATATCGCAAAAAACCCCGTCAAATGTCCGCTATGTATTAAATTTCCTGGCAATACATGGTATAATGATAACTACTGACAAAATATAATCTTTATATCCGGCGTGGATTGGGGGAGGAAAAAGCTGTGCACAATATATTCCTTTATATTATTCAGGGAGAGCCTTATAATTACGCTACAGTCATATACCTGCCCGGTCACCGAACCCTAATTGGACGTTCCTGGAACGGGCATCAACCAGATATTTCTTTTAACAGTTTGTTAATATCAAGAAAACACGCCGAAATAGTCCTCGAAAAAGACCGTTGCTATATAAAAGATTTGGCCAGTAAGCACGGAACCCATGTAAATGGCCGCGATATCGGGCAAAACCAGGCCTGTCCCCTTAGCCACGGAGACAAGATTGACCTGGCCCGGGGGGAAGTGAAATTTATCTTTAACAACTTACTCGAAGCCGATGCCGGGGAAACTGTAGAACTTGGTGAAGCTCTTCTGCGGCAGCGCCATAGCGGCTCCGGTACTGATTCCCTCTGCATTGTTCCCGAGCGGAGAGAGGTTTTTGTAAATGGCCAACCGGTAAACTTGTCCGGCAAAGACCTGGACCTGCTGCTACTGCTGTACGATAACCGCGGCAAAGCAGTAAATTATGATGAAATTAAGAGAAAAATCTGGCCCGAACGGCAAATAGACATTACCAACACCCCGGACGTGGGTAATGACGAAATTACTGCCCTTGTTTACCGTTTAAGAAAAAGACTTGGCAACTGCGGGCAGTATATCGTAAGCATTCCAAGATACGGCTACATGCTGGAGTCAAAATAAAAGGCCCGGTCAAATGACCGGGCTTTGTTCAGCTCAACAATTCTCTTACTATTTCGTTTACCAGCTTGCCGTCTGCTTTTCCTTTTACCTTCGGCATCAGTTTACCCATTACTTTACCCATATCTTTGGGTCCTGAAGGATTAACTTCAGCAATTACTTCCTGTGCTAATTTCCTAATTTCGTCCGCAGACAGTTGCTCGGGGAGGTATTTCATAAGAATGGCGATTTCTTCTTTTAGGGTATTGGCTATATCATCGCGGTTTGCTCTTTCGTATTCCGCAATGGCATCCCGTCTTTGTTTAACTTCCCTTGCCAAAACTTCGATAACTTCTTCTTCGGATAATTCCCTTTTTTTATCAATTTCGATATTCTTGATAGCCGACCTGGCCATACGGATAACGCTTAGCCTAAGCTTCCCGTTTTCCTTATCCTTCATGGCGGCCTTCATATCTTCGTTTAACATGTCCTTAAGGGACATTTGGATTCCTCCTTAGAAACTAAACAAACCTGCGCTTGCGTGCAGCCTCAGACTTTTTCTTCCTCCTCACGCTGGGCTTTTCGTAATGTTCGCGCTTTCTTACTTCTGATAAAACACCAGCTTTTTGACAGGAACGCTTGAACCTTCTGAGGGCGCTATCCAGTGTTTCGTTTTTTCCTACTCTAACTTCCGCCATTTCTTATCCCTCCCTCCGCCGGGCAATAAATGCCGAGAGGTAAAATTAACTAGCATAGGAGTAATTTCTAAAGTCTCTGTTTTTGGCACATAAGCAATTTTTATTATACTATATTATGTAAAAGAATGTCAACCGGACTAAGCGAAGTTACGCAGTTCTTCGCCGCCGATAAGGTGATAGTGGAGGTGGAAAATAATCTGCCCACCCTCTTTGTTGCAGTTGGTTACAATCCTAAAACCTTTCTCCGCTATACCTGTATCGCGGGCAATCTTATTGGCTACCAGGTGGATATGTCCGATCAAATCGACATTATCCTCATGTATATCCAGCACGTTTGTTAGATGTTCCTTGGGAATTATCAGGATATGCACGGGAGCCAAGGGATTGATATCTTTAAAAGCCAGCACCCGGTCGTCTTCATAAACTACCTGACTGGGAATCTCTTTCCTGACTATTTTACAAAAAATACAGTCCTCCATAGTCAACCTCCTTTCCAAAAAAACTCTTCCCTCAAAAGTATTTCTTTCTTTATATTTGCGCAAAATCCTGCACTTTAAACCAAATTAGCCCATTTTTTCAACCAATCCGCCTTCACTTCCCCGAAGACATGCTCCTCTTTAACAGAAGTTAATTTCACGGTGACAAATTCCCCCTTTAATTCATTGCCGCCGGGGAAAGCAACCGCCAGGTAATTATCGGTAAGACCTTCCATATAATGCAAGTCGGCCTCCAGCCTTTGCTCGACCAGGACTTCCATTTCCCGGCCCAAAAAGCGGCGGGCAAATTCGCGGCCCATTTCTTTACCCAGCTCAATAAGCCTGCTGCTGCGCTCCTCTTTCGTTTCCGCCGGAACCTGCCCGGGGAAATTTGCCGCCGGCGTGCCCTTACGCGGCGAGTATTTGAAAACATGCAAGCGGCTGAACCCCAGAGCTTTAACATAGTTATAAGTGTTGTCAAACTGCTCGTCGGTCTCTCCCGGAAATCCGACAATTATGTCCGTTGTGATAGCAATGTCGTCAACCATAGCCCTGATGGAGTTCACCAGTCGGGTAAACTCGTGAGTATTATACTTGCGGTTCATTTTTTCCAGGACTGCATCATCACCGCTCTGCAGAGGAAGGTGCAGGTGACGGCAGATTACCCGGTTGTCCGCCATGGTAGCAATCAAATGCGGGGTAACATCCTCCGGCTCCACGGAACCCAAGCGCAGCCGGCGTAAGCCTTTTATCCGGGCAAGATCGGCAACCAACGCCGCCAAGTCATACCCGTCGTCCCTGTCCCGACCGTAAGCTCCTATATGGATGCCCGTCAGAACTATTTCCCTGAATCCTTCGCCAACGAGACGCTCCGCTTCCGCGATAACTTTGTCCCTTTTCCGGCTGCGCACAGGACCTCGGGCATAGGGAATGATGCAGTAGGTGCAAAAATTGTTACAGCCTTCCTGGATTTTCAGAAAGGCCCGCGTTCTTGATTCATAATCAAGAACAGGCAATTCTTCAAACTCCCGTGCCTGCATAATGTCTTTCACCAGGTTAACGGGAGTATCCTGTCTTTTAAAGTCCTCCACACATTCAACAACTTTGCTCCGGTCGCTGGTGCCGATCACCAGGTCCACCCCTTCTATGGCCGTCACTTCCCCGGGAGAAGTCTGGGCATAGCAGCCCATTACAGCAACAATGGCATCGGGGTTGTTGCGTTTGGCCCGCCTGATCATCTGCCTTGATTTGCGGTCTCCCAGGTGCGTAACGGTACAGGTATTTATCACGTAAACATCAGCTTTATCAGAAAATTCGACAACCTGGTAACCTTGCCGCCGGAACAGGCTGGCCAGCGCTTCTGTTTCGTATTGATTAACTTTACACCCAAGGGTATGAAAAGCCACCTTTTTCATTACGCCATTCCTCCCAGGTCTCCCAGTTGGTACAGGACCATGGTTATTGCCGCTATGCCTGCCGTTTCCGTACGCAGAATCCGCCTGCCCAGGGTAACAGGGACCACCCCTTTGCCCTTGGCTTTTTCAATTTCCGCCTCGGTAAAACCGCCTTCGGGGCCGATAAAAATCCATACCTGCCCCCTGTTATTGTAACTCCGCAAGACCTTTTTTAACCCCGTACCTACGGCATCCTCCCATGGAATCACCGCCAGAACCCCATCCGGTATTAATTGCAAGGCCTCATCAAAGCCCGTCAGGGGCGAAACTTCCGGTACCTTGTTACGACGGCACTGCTTGGCTGCCTCCAAGGCCACCCGTTGCCACCGTTCGCGCCTTTTGGCCGCTTTCTCCTCTGTCAGTTGAACAACACTGCGGGTGCAGGACACAGGTATAATGCGGGTGACGCCAAGCTCCACGCCTTTTTGAATGATTAGCTCCAGCTTGTCTCCTTTAGGCAGCCCCTGGCACAAAATTACTTCCAGGGGTGGTTCCCGGTTAACGGAAGTTTCAGTAACAATTTCACATGTAATCCGCTCCGGGGCTATTTGAGTTATCCGGGCTTCATACTCCGTCCCCGCTTCGTCAATGAGGGTCAAGCAATCCCCCGGCTGCATCCGTAACACTTTGCTGATGTGCCGGACATCGGACCCAACTATGAAAACCTGAACCCCCTTAACCTGTTCATCTTTTACAAAAAACCTGGCCATGGTTATGCCTCCTTGACAGCCAGGACTGCGGCCCAATCGCCGGACTCTCTGGTCTTTCTGTGCTTAAAACCGTTTTCCTCCAGCCACCGGTAAATGTCCGGCAGCCTTTCGACAAATATTCCCGAAACCAGCAGCAGCCCACTATCCTTTAATTTCTCTTTTGCCTGGGGAATAACCTCTTTTATTACATCCGCCACAATATTGGCCACCACTATATCGGCAAGTTCCGTTTCACCGGCCAGCAAATCGCCCAATTTCACTTCCACCTTAGCAGCAACACCGTTTAAAGCTGCGTTTTCCCGGGCAACTCTGACAGCCACTTCATCTATGTCGATAGATACCACTTCCGCACCCAACTTGGCGCCGGTAATGGCCAGGATGCCAGAACCGGTACCCACATCATAAACCTTATGCCCTTCCCTGATAATGTCCTCCAGGAATTCCAGGCATAAAACCGTTGTAGCATGGGTTCCCGTTCCGAAAGCCATACCCGGGTCAAGTTCTACAATTATATCACCCGGCGCGGGAACTACCTCTTCCCAGGAAGGCTTGATAAGTATGGAGCGGCCCACCCGAACAGGTTTATAATAAGCCTTCCAGTTCTCTGCCCAGTCTTCTTCCTTGACGGTGGCATATGAAATGTTTTTAATGCAGCCGGGCAACAGGTAGGTATTGAGATAATCCAATCGCTGTTTCATATCTTCCAGCCTGCGTGGCAGATTTTCATTTACAGGGAGGTAGAGTCTGACAAAAGCATTCTCCCCTTGGGTAAGGTATTCGGGCAATTCATAAGCGTCCCAGCTTCCTTCTTTGATTTTATTGATTACCATTTGCGGGTCTTCTATGGCGACACCACCGGCTCCGACTTCATCGGCTATATTTGCTACAGCTTCCACTCCTTCCGGAGCAGACTCGATAATTATTTCCTGCCAGTTCATAAGTCAGCCTCCTTCCGGCCCATAAGTCACAAATTTAAAGCCCCGGAGTCCGTTCAGACCCGGAGCCCTTTTGCTGCCTATTAATGGAATTTCCAACGGGCTAACCCATAAACGCATCTTTCATCTTTTCGAAAAAGCCTTTTTCCACTCCCTGCGGGTGTTCCCCAAAAGTGGCCGCATATTTGCGCAGCAGATTTTTCTGCTCCTCGGTAAGTTTGGTTGGCGTTTGGATAACCACTTTTACGTGCTGATCCCCGCGTCCGTATCCATGTAGATCGGGAATGCCCTTGCCCCGCAGTCGGAAATAGGTCCCTGACTGGGTCCCCTCGGGTATCTTGAGTTTAACCTTTCCGTCAAGAGTCGGCACCTCTATTTCATCCCCCAATGCAGCCTGGGGAAAACTAATGGGAATTTCACATATAACATCATTGCCTTCACGGGTAAATATTTTATGAGCCTTTACCCGCACATAAACAAATAGGTCACCGGGAGGGCCACCTCTCAAGCCTGGCTCCCCTTCGCCGCTCACCCTGAGCCTTGAACCGGTATCAACACCGGCAGGAACCCGAATGTGAATTTTCTTCTGTTTGCGTACAATACCTTCGCCATGGCAAGACGGGCAAGGCTGGTCAATAATCTTCCCGCCGCCATGGCATTTATCACAGGTCCTTGTCTGGACGAACCTTCCGAAAGGCGTATTCTGGGCATACTGTACCTGTCCTGATCCGTGGCAAACATCACAAGTCCTGGGCTTGGTTCCTGGCGCCGCGCCGGTCCCGGCGCACTTGCCGCAGGTCTCGTTCTTAGTGATGGCAATATCCTTCTCCACGCCAAAGGCAGCCTCTTCAAAAGTAATATCCAGGTTATACTTCAAATCAGCGCCTTTTACAGGCCCGTTCCTGCGGCGTCCACCACCGCCGAAAAACATTTCAAAGATATCGCCAAAGCCGCCAAAATCTGCTCCCGAAAACCCGCCGAAACCTTCAAATCCGCCGAAACCGCCCTGGCCGTTCATACCGGCATGGCCAAACTGGTCATACTGCCTGCGTTTTTCCGGGTCGCTAAGAACCTCGTATGCCTCAGTTACTTCCTTAAATTTGGCTTCCGCCTCTTTATCTCCCGGATTCATGTCGGGATGGTACTTGCGGGCCAGTTTACGATATGCCTTTTTAATTTCCTGTTCGGTAGCATCTTTGCTGATCCCCAGGACCTCATAATAGTCCCGTTTACTCATTACTTATCACCTTTCCTACCGGGGTTAAAGCTGAACTGCTAAAAAGAAATTAGAAAAGCCAGGTAGATACACCAGCTTTTCTATTATATCATAAACATTCCGGTTTTGGTGACCTGGGAAAGATTATTTTTTCTCGTCTTCGTCAACAACTTTATAATCGGCGTCGACGACGTTATCTTTTTCTTTGCCTGTCTCTGCGCCACCGGCAGCGCCGGCTCCCTGCGCCCCCTGTGCCGCCTGCTGTTGATACATGGCGGTAGTCAATTCGTACAGGGGCCCGGTCAGAGCTTCGGACTTGGCTTTAATTTCCTCAATGTTATTCCCTTTGAGGGCCTCCTTCAATTCATCAACGGCCTTTTGCACCTTATCGACCAAGGCCTTATCGGCCTTATCGCCAAAATCTTTGATTGTCTTTTCAGCCTGGTAAACCAGAGAATCAGCCTGGTTCCTGGTTTCGGCCTCTTCCTTACGCTTTTTGTCTTCTGAAGCATGAGCCTCAGCTTCTTTAACCATCCTGTCAATTTCCTCATCGGAAAGTCCGGAAGACGCGGTAATGGTTATCTGCTGCTGGTTGCCGGTAGCCATATCCTTGGCCGAAACATGGACTATACCGTTGGCATCGATATCAAACTTGACTTCAATTTGCGGAATACCGCGCGGAGCGGGCGGAATTCCGGTAAGTTGGAACCTGCCCAGGGTCTTGTTGTATGCTGCCATTTCCCTTTCACCCTGTAGGACATGGATCTCTACAGTAGTCTGGTTATCAGCGGCTGTAGAGAAAATTTGGCTCTTAGAAGTCGGAATGGTGGTATTCCGTGGAATAAGCTTGGTAAATACGCCACCCAGTGTCTCAATACCCAGGGAAAGCGGTGTTACATCCAGCAACAAAACGTCTTTTACTTCACCGGCCAATACCCCGCCCTGGATGGCGGCGCCCATAGCCACAACCTCATCGGGGTTGACGCCCTTGTGGGGTTCTTTGCCCAGCAACTTCCGGATAGCTTCCTGCACCGCCGGTACCCGTGTGGAACCGCCGACCAGAATTACTTTATCGATCTGGTCAGGGGTTAAACCCGCATCAGATAAAGCCTGACGGGTTGGGCCCATGGTTTTTTCGATCAGGTCAGCAATCAGCTCTTCAAATTTTGCCCTTGTTAATGTTATATCAAGGTGTTTCGGACCTGTCTGGTCAGCAGTAATAAAGGGTAGGTTGATGTTGGTGCTGGTAACACCGGACAGTTCTATTTTAGCTTTTTCCGCAGCTTCTTTGAGCCGCTGCATGGCCATTTTATCATTGCGCAGGTCAATACCGTTTTCTTTCTTAAACTCTTCTACCAAATAATTTATGATGCGTTCATCAAAGTCATCACCACCCAGATGGTTATTCCCGCTGGTGGCTTTTACTTCAAACACCCCGTCGCCCAGCTCCAAAATAGACACGTCAAAGGTACCGCCACCCAGGTCATAAACCAGAATTGTCTGGTCCTCACCTTTATCCAATCCGTAAGCAAGAGCTGCTGCTGTAGG
This sequence comes from Thermincola sp. GK-1, assembly GCF_059412445.1. Classification (NCBI taxonomy): domain Bacteria; kingdom Bacillati; phylum Bacillota; class Clostridia; order Eubacteriales; family Thermincolaceae; genus Thermincola; species Thermincola sp. GK-1. The sequence continues at coordinate 39,494 of NZ_JBSQAT010000004.1, read as the reverse complement.
CTCGTTAATAATGCGCAGAACTTCCAGTCCGGCGATTTTGCCGGCATCCTTGGTAGCCTGACGTTGGCTATCAGTAAAATAAGCCGGCACAGTAATTACGGCCTGGGTGATAGTTTCTCCCAGGTAAGCTTCTGCATCAGCCTTCAGCTTCTGTAAAATCATGGCTGAAATTTCCTGGGGGGTGTAATCCTTGCCGTTTATATGCACTTTATAGTCAGAACCCATGTGCCGCTTTATAGACATGACCGTCCCTTCCGGATTGGTAACGGCCTGACGCTTGGCCACCTGGCCCACCAGTCGTTCACCTGTTTTCGAAAAAGCTACTACGGACGGTGTGGTCCGGCCTCCTTCAGCGTTGGGAATTACCGTGGCTTCTCCACCCTCCATAACAGCCATACATGAATATGTAGTTCCTAAGTCAATTCCTAGTACCTTACCCATTTACGAATCCCTCCTAAAAATATGATATCCCTTTTAAAAAATTAATTAATTCTTTTTAGATTAATATTAGCTGTTTTTCGCCACTTTAACCATTGCCGGGCGGATAACCTTGTCATGCAAGTAATAACCCTTCTGTACTTCTTCAACCACAGTGTTATCGGGATGGTCGGGTGATTCTACGCCCATTACCGCCTCATGCTTGGTCGGGTCAAATTCAGTCCCCACGGCTTCGATGGGTTTAACCCCCTCTTTTTGCAGGACATCCTGTAACTGCCTGAAAATTAAGGAAACTCCCGCTAAAAAGCTCTCTAAATCTTGTCCCTCAGCTTTCAAAGCTCTTTCAAAATTGTCCAGCACAGGTAGCATGTTCTCCACTAACCGACAGGCCCCGTATTTCAATATTTCTTCCCGCTCCTGCCGGGCCCGACGGCGGAAGTTTTCAAAATCTGCCTGGGTCCTCTGCAATAACTGCAGATATTCATTAGCCTCTGCTTTGGCCTTGGCCAGTTCCTTTTCAATGTCCGCCTGTCCTTCCCGGTCCGGAGTCGCATCGGCAGGGGTATCCCCCTCTGCTCCTTCGCCGGCATTTTCTATATCCTGAGTACCGGCGGCGTCCGGGGCATTATTTTCGCCTGTAACCGCTGTTGTATCGGCATTGGCGTTAACGGAATTTTCCGTTTCTTTTTCATCAGGCAGTCCGTTATCGGCTTGGCCCGTTACCTTCTCTTCCTGCATTATCAACCCTCCCAGTCAAAGTTTTCCTTTCCTGTTTTGTGCTCAGGTTTTTCTTCCTTTTTCTTGATGATGGTATCTATCCGCAGAATAGCCTCAGCTACTTCTCCCGCCGCTCGTAATGCATGCAGTTTAACCAGCGTGGGGTCAACAACGCCGAGTTCCAGCATATCGGCAACATCGCCCGTATCACAATCAAGGGAAAGGGAATCTTTACCTTCTGTAACCTGTGCAGCAATTACATCACCGATTTTCTCCAACGGGTTAAAACCTGCATTGGCCACAATTTGCGAGAAAGGCCTTTTCAGGGCTTCTACCACACAATCAACACCGTAGGCGGCCATGCCGCGGATACTTTCCCTGACCTTTTCCACTTCCCGGGCTACGGCCAGTTCCACTGAACCTCCACCGGGCACTATTCCGCCACGCACCGCTGCCTGTACAGAAGCGGCGGCATCTTTGGCAATACGTTCTCTTTCCCCTACTACCTCTTCCGTGGCAGCGCCCACCAACACTGTGGCCATAGGCTTACCTTTCCCGCCCAGAATGCAGATATGCTTTAATTTTTCATCTTCGTAAATCTTTTCCGCCATACCCAAAATCTTGGCCAGCTCTTCAACGGGCTTTTTCAAGCCGGTTCTTTTAATCGGGCGAGCCCCCACGTGTTCCGCAGCTTTTCGCAGTTCCTTGTTGGAAATCCGCTGCACCACCATAATCCCCGCATCTGTCAGCACTTCTTCCGCTATGTCTTCTACTCCTCGGTCTACAAGTACAACATTGACACCCAGATCAACAATCTTATCGAGATTTTCCCTGAACTGCCGCTGTAATTCCTGGTACCGGGCAAAGCCCGCTTCTGTGGCCAGGGCTTCGTCCTCTATTTCCTCCGGCTCCAGGGCATCGTCGATAACCAATACTTTGGCGTCAATCACTTCCCGGGGCATATGTTTGCTCAGGCGCTCCTTGTTAATCAGAACGCCCATAAACACTTCATTATTGGCTCCTTCCTCGGCAGTGATGATATCCGAAAGCTTAAATCCAGAATCTTTAAGTTTTTCGGTTCCAATCATGCCGGCAGCCTTTACCACCAGGCTGGCAATGTCGTCATAACCCCTTCCGGCAACAAGAGCAATCTGGTGCAGTATCGGGTCATCGGCGCCAGAAACAGGTCTTGATTTTTTTTCGACCAGCTCCAGCGCTTTCCTTACCCCTACCCGGACGCCTTCAATAACTCTGGACACCGGCACACCTTTAATTACCTGTTCCACACCGCAACCTACCAAAGCACCGGCCATCACTGTAGCGGTGGTAGTGCCGTCTCCTATTTCCGCCTGCTGGGCTTTGGCTATATTAATAAGCATCTTGGCCGCAGGATGGTTAGCCTCCATCGTGGTAAGGATGGTAACCCCATCATTGGTTATCACCACTTCCCCAAATTTATCCACCAGCATAGTATCAAGTCCTTTTGGCCCAAGGGTCCCTTCTACGGCCGATGCAATAGCTCTGATAGCATTTGAATTGGTCACAAGGGCGGCCAACCGTTCATCCACATCGGAACCGGCGCTGGCCTGCTGTTTTAAACTCATGCAGCGAATCCTCCTGACTACATAACTCTTTATCTTTTCTTGTAATAATCATGCAGTACCTCAGACAGGTACTGGGTGACAAATTCCACCATGGCAACTGCCTTATCATAATGCATGCGCGTCGGCCCGATGAGACCGATAGCTCCAACAACCTCCCCCTCGATCTGGTAAGAGGCTGTAATCATACTGCACTCTTTAAAGCCTTCAAGCTCATTCTCGCCGCCGATTTTTATAGTAACGCCGGCTTCATTTTTACTGGACTCCTTGAGAAGGTTTCTCAGTAAGGAATCCTGTTCTAACAGGCTGAGCAGGGTTTTGACCTTATTTATATCCCTAAATTCCGGCTGGTTAAAAATGTTCAGAGTCCCGGCCAAATACACCTTTTCTTCCGAATTAAGGTCTAAGGTCCCCTGCAGTAAATCCATGGCCGCATCAAAAATATGCTCATTTTTGGCCAGTTCGGAGTAAATTTCCCGTATTAGGGTCATTTTTATGCTTTCCAGGGTCAGGCCTTGCAGTTTAGCATTGAGTACCCTGCTGATATGCTCCAGATCAGCCGGCGTTAAGCTCTCTGCAATGTCTATCATCCGATTGCGGACCACACCGACGGAAGTAACAACCACAACCAGGGCTTTCGCGCCCTCCAGGGGTATAATTTGCACATGCTTTATAGCGCCTCCAGTGTTGGGGCCCAGTACTACGGTAGTATAATTGGTCAGCGAGGACAAAATCCGGTTGGTTTGTTCTATTACCTGGGCCACTTCGTTCACCCTGGTCGCAAGCCCCCGGGTAATTGCATCTTTTTCGTTCTTAGTAAGTTTGCTCTTTTTCATCAGGCAGTCCACATAGTAGCGGTACCCTAAATCTGACGGGACTCTGCCTGCAGAAGTGTGGGGCTGTTCTATATATCCAAGCTCTTCCAGGTCAGCCATTTCGTTTCTGATGGTAGCGGGGCTGACGCCGAGCTTATATTTACGGGCTATAGTCCGTGAACCGATAGGTTCGGCAGTAGCAATGTAATCTTGAATGATAGCCAGTAAAATCTGTTTTTTCCGCTCATCAAGCATCACATTCACCCCAGTTTGTTAGCACTCTAACCCGTTGAGTGCTAAAATATCTAATTAAAAAATACCATCGAAAGCCCCCTTTGTCAAGAAGTAACCAAAGACCGGCAATTTAGACAAATTCGGCAAAAACTTCATTGGCTAAGGGCAATCCTTTCCTGGTCAGGCGCAAAAAAACATCCCTCTTTTCTACCAGTCCTAACCGTTCTAGTTTATCCAAAGCAGCCGGAAACAATTCTTCAATGCTTTGACCAAAACGCTGCCGAAAATCCTTCAAATTCAGCCCATTAATCAAGCGCAAACCCAGAAAAATTGTCTCAGAAATTTCCCCGTGCCGGTCAACAGGATTCCGCTCTGCAACAGGCAGCAACCCATCATTCAAGGCAGTACAATACTCGTTAAGGCCGGGTCTGTTAGAAAAACGCACGCCGTGCAAGTAAGAATGGGCCGCCGGCCCAAGGCCCAGGTATTCCTTGTTGGCCCAGTACCTCAGGTTATGGGCAGAGGCCTTCCCCGGGCGGCAGAAATTGGAGATTTCATAATGCTCGTATCCTGCCGCCCTTAAAGTATCTATGGTATGAAAATACATTTCCACTTCCAGGTCTTCGTCGCCCGGGGGCAGTTGCCCCTCTGCCTGTAGCCTGGCCAAAGGGGTCCCCTCTTCTATCTTCAGTCCGTAGGCAGAAATGTGTTCCGGCCCGAGTTCCAGCACCCGCCGCAATGTATCCGACCAGTCATGCATCCCCTGCCCCGGAATGCCAAAAATCAGATCTATATTTATATTGTCAAAACCTGCTTCCCTGGCCAGGTAAAAAGCATGGGCGGCTTCATCGGCCCGGTATATTCTGCCCAGAAACCGCAACAGGCTGTCATTCATCGATTGAATACCAATGCTTAACCGGTTGCAGCCAAAAGCCTTCCAGTTATTCAGTTTTTCCCGGTCCAAAGTGCCGGGATTGGCTTCAACAGTGACCTCCGCCCCGGGGACATAATCAAAAAAACTTCCTAAATTGCCAAAAACGGCTTCCAACTGGGGTACAGACAACAGCGAAGGGGTTCCCCCCCCTATATAAACAGAAGCCAGCTCTTTATCTTTTCCGGACAGTTGTTGCCCGTACAACTCAATTTCTTTTAACAACGCAGAAACATATGACGCAGTCAAACCTGCGTCATAAGGATAAGATATAAAATCACAGTAATTACATTTTTTTACACAGAACGGTACATGAATATAAAGGCCTATTGCCATAATTTAACACCTTGCCGAAGGTTCTATTCAAGCTTCAGTACAGCCATAAATGCTTCCTGCGGAATCTCCACGTTGCCCACCTGCTTCATGCGTTTTTTACCCTCTTTCTGCTTTTCCAAGAGCTTTCGTTTCCGGGTAATGTCACCGCCGTAACATTTGGCCAGCACGTTCTTCCGCAGAGCTTTTACCGTTTCGCGAGCGATAATCTTGTTTCCTATGGCCGCCTGAATAGGAATTTCAAACATGTGCCGCGGAATTAATTCCTTAAGTTTTTCCGCCAGTTGTCTTCCTCTTTGGTAAGCCCGGTCCTTGTGTACTATTGAAGACAGAGCGTCAACTACTTCGCCGCCGACCAAAATGTCCAGTTTGACCAGGTCCGATTCCTTATAGCCGGAAAATTCGTAATCAAAAGAGGCGTAACCCTTTGTCCGTGACTTTAACAAGTCAAAGAAATCGTAAATAATCTCAATAAGAGGGAGTTCATAATGAAGCATGACCCTGTTTTCGCTAAGGTATTCCATATTGATAAAGGTGCCCCGTTTCTCCTGGGCCAGTTCCATCACCGAACCAACGTAGGTGTTCGGTACCATAACAGTAGCCTTCACATAAGGTTCTTCCATTTTGGCGATGTTTTGGGGCGGCGGTAGGTTGGTCGGATTGTCCACATCAATAACTTCGCCGTTAGTTTTGTGTACCTTAAATATTACACTGGGCGCTGTGGTAATCAGATTTAAACCATATTCCCGCTCCAGGCGTTCCTGGATTATTTCCATATGCAGCAGCCCCAGAAAACCCAGGCGAAAACCGAATCCCAGCGCCACCGAATTTTCGGGTTCAAAAATCAGTGAAGCATCGTTAAGTTTCAGTTTTTCCAAGGCATCCCGCAAATCGTCGTAATCAGCCCCGTCAATCGGATACAGACCACAGAAAACCATGGGTGTAATCTTCTTGTACCCTGGCAAGGGCTTATCAGCAGGCCTGTCGGCTTCGGTAACCGTATCACCGACCCGGGTATCCTTCACATTCTTGATACTGGCGGCAATAAAACCCACATCACCGACGGATAACCGGTCTACCTGTGTCATATAGGGCTTGAAAATCCCCACTTCGTTTACCTCGAAGGTCTTGCCGGTAGCCATCATTTTTATTTTCATACCCGGGCGGATAGACCCGTCCACTACCCTGATGTAAACAATAACTCCTTTATAAGGGTCATAATGGGAGTCAAAAATCAGGGCTTTTAACGGCGCCGCAGCATCGCCCTTCGGCGGCGGAACCTGCCGGACAATCCGTTCGAGAATCTCCTCAACCCCGATACCTTCCTTGGCAGATGCCAGAATCGCGTCACTGGCATCGAGGCCGATAACCTCTTCGATCTCCTTTTTGACCCTCTCCGGTTCCGCACTGGGCAAGTCGATTTTGTTGATAACCGGAATAATTTCCAAATCATGTTCCAAAGCAAGGTACACATTGGCCAGGGTCTGAGCCTCAATTCCCTGAGCCGCATCCACTACCAACAGGGCTCCCTCGCAGGCAGCCAGGCTACGGGATACTTCATAAGTAAAGTCAACATGTCCGGGAGTATCGATCAGGTTTAAGGTATAAACATTGCCGTCTTTAGCCGGATATGTAAGTCTCACGGCCTGGGCTTTAATAGTTATCCCCCGTTCCCGTTCAAGGTCCATTTGGTCCAAAACCTGGTCGGCCATTTCCCGCTGCGACAGGGTGCCCGTATACTCCAGCAACCTGTCGGCCAATGTGGATTTGCCGTGGTCAATATGGGCAATAATGGAAAAATTACGGGTAAAGTGGTGTTTCTTATCCTCTCCCATTAACATTTCCTCCAAATCACTGCGTAGATCTTAACTTTTTAATTATAGCACCTGAGGTAAGACCTATCAACTTATTACCCAAATACCCATCCCCACTATCGTCAGCAGTTGAACCAGTAATCCAAACCGGCCACCCGCTTTGCGATGGGGTATCCAACCGGAATGAGAAGGAAAATACCTTTTGGAAATTAGCCTATAATAATACAACGGTATTTCTATATCCGGAAGAACACCGGCCACTGACCCCACCAGGCAACTGAGACCCGGCCGGTAAGCAAAAAACCATAAAGCAAATAATAAGCTGCCGCCCATTACATCTATTAAGCAGTTTATTACTTTTTCATGGTCACGGTGAGGAATCAGGTCCATTATAATGTGGCTGGCCAACCCGGCAATAAAAGCCTTTAGCGGATGACCGGTAGCAATTCCGATGGTTGCTCCGACTACCAAATGCGTTGAATAGTACAATGACAACTACCTCCTACCTATGTTAAGCGGCTCTTTTTACCTTCCTTTTAATTATACCCAAAACCATGTCGGCTTCTTCCAGTTTTAAAAGAAAAGTTACGCCAACATAGGCAGCTAAACCAACTACAATGGCCATGCCCACCTGAATCATTTGATTTACTTTCTGTGCCGTGTCCAGAACGGAACCTGAATAGTACGCAGCTCCATAAGCTGCAGCTCCCATAACAGCAGAGGCCAGTACAATGAGAACAAAAGAACGCAGGATACTCCTCGCCCCTAACGGACCAATTTTTTTCCTCAACAGAATCATCAGTACCAGCATATTGAATATCCCGCTCAGGGAATAAGCCAGCGCCAGACCTCCCTCAGCCATCGGCCCCATCAGGGTAACGTTAAGCAGGTAGTTTACAACAATAGTAACACAAGCGACGAGCAGCGGGATCAGAGTGTTATGTATAGCGTAAAAAGCCCTAGTTATGACGAGAATAGCTGACTGGGCAAAAAGCCCAATGCAATAAAAAATCAGCGCATAAGCAGTCCTTTCAGTAGCATCGGGTCCGAATTTCCCCTGTTCAAAAAGCAGCCTGACTATCGGCATACTGAGAACCATTAAACCGGTAGCCGCCGGGATAATAATGAGGAAAATGGACCTTATGCCAAGAGAAAGAGTCTTTTTGAACTCGGAAATTTCATTCCTGGCCACCTGAGCCGTCATGGTGGGAAAAATAGCTACGCCAATCGAACCGGCAAAAACGCCCAGGGGCAACCACATTAAACGGTTGGCCATCCGCAATGCCGTGATACTGCCGTCAGATAAACCGGATGCCAGGTTTTGGTTAATTATAAGGTTTATCTGGTTCGCCGCCAACCCCAGCACTGCGGGAAGCATAAGGACAAACAACCGCTTGACACCGGGGTGCCGCAAGTTTAATACCGGTTTATACCGTAAACCCTTTCTCACCAAAACAGGCAGTTGGACCAGGAAATTACCTATGTGGCCGGCCACAACACCGATAGCAAAAGCAGCTATACCAAATTTATGAGCCAAAGCCAGTCCGAAAACAATAATAGACAGGTTGTAAATAATGGCGCCAAAAGCCGGAGCTTTGAAATGCTGGTAGGAATTCAATATCCCCATCATCAGCCCGTTTAAGCCCAACAATAAAAAGGCCGGAAACATAATGCGCGTAAGCTTCACCGTCAAATCAAGGGTCTCCCCTTTAAACTTGTATGCAACCAGGGGAACCAATTGGCGAGTGAAAATCATGCCGCAAACAATGCCCACGGTCATGACTATGACCACCAGATTTATAACAGTGCTGGCTACCTCCCAGGCATCCTTTTCCTCGTTTCGGGCCACGTAACTGGAGAAAACAGGAATAAAGGCTGAACTTAACACTCCCCCTACCAGCAGGTTATAAAGTAAATCCGGGACCGTAAAAGCAGCTATGTAAGCGTCTGTTACCGAAGTTTGTCCAAACTTGGAAGTCAGGGCTATTTCCCTTACGTAACCGAGGACCCTGGATACCAGCATTGCCACCATCAGCATACCTGCCGCCTTGGCTACTGTTTTCCCTGTTGACATGAATAATCTCCTTTCATCTCCCCTTGTTATACCTTTATTTAATATACCACTTTTGGGATGCGCCGGAAAGAAGAATTATTGAAAAGTTGCATGATTAACGGTCAAGGTAAGCATGGAACCTACAGGTAACTTCCGTAGCCTTTTCCCGGGCGTTGTTGTAAAGTTGCTCAGCTTTGATGAGCGACCGGTTCCAAAGGCTATTCGCCCGGTCGCCCCAGTATTTGAGGTAAAATATAGCCTTTCCCTCCGGGTCTCTAATACCGAAGTTGTCACCAAATACTGACACAGTAACTGTTTCCTCCCGAAGGTTCCAGGTAACAGGCTGCGGAATCTCCGTAGCTCCCGTCATTGCCAGATTGGCCCGGTAGGCTTTATTTACGCCCAGTAAAATCAAAATAAAACCTGCCAGAATAAAAATGAACATCTTGGTCCGATCCATCAGCGATTCCTCCAATATAGGGTTTTCCATGACGCAGAATTTTTCTACATAATTTAGTTTACCCACATTTAGTTTACCCACCCAGCCGTTTCCCAAACTTTTGTCTAAATCTTAGGTCCATAAAAGGGACCAGAAAAAGAGAAAAGACCTAGCTGAAGTATAAAAAAATGAAACAAGCATATAAATTAAAGTACCCAAAAGTTTAGGAGTGGTCCCCTTGCGAGCTCATTCTTTAAGGAGAATATCCCCTCTACTAAAAAGTATGGGCATATATTTATTAATTGTCGTTATCCTTTTCGCCGGATTAGGTTCCCGGTTTCTTTCGGATACCAATGCCATGGTAGCTCCGGTGTTCAAAAATTTAAACAGTGACACTGTTAGCAAAGGACTGCCACTGGTAAATAAATTAAACAGCGCAACGCTGAAAAACCTGCTTTTTTCCAACATACCGGCTCTTAAAGAAGCCAGCGACGACGGTAACTTGCACCACACCCAATGGAATCCTTTTAGTTTTTTCCTGTTTGTTTTGACAGGCATAAAACTTGATGACCCGGTGAACTTTCTGCAAGCCGAAGTCCCGGTAATGAACATGATTCCAATTGAGCAGGACAATCTGGACGATGCCGAACCTGATTCAATAACCGACCCGCCCCACCCCAACCCGCAAGCAGAGGAACAGAAAATAAAAAATGACATCCGCGCAGATTCGCCGCTGGTAGCCTTCTACTGTACTCATTCCAGCGAAACATACCAACTGACGGAAGGCATCGCCCATGTTAAAGGAAAAGCGGGAGCCGTTATGGAGGTAGCAAAATCTATCGCGCAAAAAATACAAGATAAATATAAAATCCCAACAATCTACTCCGATAAAATTCACGATACCGCATTCAATAAATCATATGTGGAGTCCCAGAAAACAGTAAAAGACTTGCTGGCCAACAATAAATCTCTGCGTATGCTCTTTGATATTCACCGTGACAGTTCTCTGCCCCGTGAGCGTACCCAGGTGCAAATCAACGGGAAAAGTTGTGCCAAAGTATTAATTGTTGTAGGCACCGATGCCCGGGCTGAACACCCTAGATGGAGGGAAAACCTGGCCTTGGCCAGAAAACTTGCGGCTAAAATGGATGAACTGTATCCGGGGCTATCCCGCGGGATATCAGTCAAAAAGGGGCGTTACAACCAACAATACAGCACCTCCGCTCTCCTGCTGGAAATTGGTAGCTTAAACAACACTAAAGAAGAGGCTTTAAACTCTGCCTCCCTCATAGCCGATGTCATCGTTTCTTTGCTCAACGACGAAAAATAACTAAAAGCCAGGCCGATACCACAAGTGAAAGGCCCAAACCACCGGCACAGACCTCGCAACAGCCATCGCCACTTAGGTGATTTGGACCTTATGTGCTTTCGGTTATTCCAAAAATAACTTTTTTATTGCAGAAACAGATTTGTGAAGACTTTTCTTCTATCTTAACAAAGTAGGCACAAATGCATCGATGAGTCCTACCACAAAGGCTGTCAACAGCGCGCCGATGATGCTTACACTTAAATAAGCAGGAACAATGTATTGGGCCAGGTAAATAACCACAGCAGATGTAATAAAGCCAACAATGCCCCTGCCCTGTGGTGAAATTTTATCGCCCATGATACGCTCAATCAGGAAACCTATAATAGCTATGACTGCTGCGGCAATCAAAGCTCCGGTAAACCCTGCCACCTTAATTCCCGGCAGTAAGGCTGCAACCAGCAACAATACTAACCCGGAAACAATAAACCTGACAATGAAGCCTATCCAACTCTGCATATTCTTCACCTCCTATAAAGCTTTTCAGGAATATAATTCTCCAAAAAAATTATGTCTATACGTTTTTGCCCTTGCTTTTTTATTTACCACGTGGTAAAATGTAGTGTGTTATTCAAGGAAATTATAAATTTCGATAGGATAAGCGTTCTTTTAAGGAGGTGAAGCCCATGCCAAATATTAAATCTGCTATGAAAAGGGTAGAAATCACCAAAAAAAGGACTTTACGGAACAGCGCCATCAAGTCTTCTGTTAAAACAGCTATCCGCAAGTTTGAAAATGCTTTGGAAAACGCTAATATCGATGAAGCTAAGGCTAAGTTGACTGTTGCCATTTCGGCCCTTGATAAGGCAGTCACTAAGGGCGTTTTACATAAAAATTCCGCTGCCAGAAAAAAGTCCAGATTGGTCAAGAAATTACAAAAGGTGCAAGGTTAATAAAAAGCATGTCCATGCGGACATGCTTTTTATATTGCCCTTTCCTGTCGGCAGAGATTTACGAAAAGAAGTTCCAGGGCAAGGACGGGTTCGCGGTAGCTGGTTTTAATTGAAATATCCGTCTCAAGGATTTTTTCCAGGGCCTGTTCCAGTTCTTCCCGGCTAAAGTTTTTCGACTGCCGGACACATTTCCGGGCCACGTAGGGGTGAATCTGCAGTTGAGTGGCTACCTGTTTCTCGGCATAACCGGTCAAGTACAGCGTTTTCGCCTGCAAAAGTGTCCGGAAATGCTTGGCCACCATAAACAAAAGCCTCACGGGCGGCTCCCCGTAAATAATCATTTCCCTCATCAACTGAATGGCCTTTTGGGAATTCCGCTCACCGACAGCATCGACAAGTTCAAAAATGCTTAAATTCGTAGTTTTGCTGACTAACTGGAGAACATCTTCCCTGTTAATAACCTTTCTTTCCCCTGTATAATTAAAAAGCTTCCGGAGTTCCGCATCCAACATTCTTAGATTGCTGCCCACTGCCGCCACCAGTTCGTCAATGGCTTCGGTTTCTATGTTTTTCCCCATCCCGTTGATCCTGTTTTCAACCCAATCGTTTAATTCAGTATCTTTCAGAGGCGTAAATTCCACCGCCATACCTGTTTCCTGAACGGCCTTAAAAAGCTTCTTTTTCCGGTCCACGCTGTCGGAAGTAAATATAAGGCAGGTTGTGTCCAGCGGTTGTTTACAATATTCTATCAGCAACTCTTCCTGACTTTTGGCCTGGTCGCTTTTTTCACCGGTTTTTTTCTGCGCTTTAAAAAGGTCCGCATTTTCTATTATCACAACCCGTTTATCAGACATAAACGGCAGCGTCGTAGCAAGTCTGACGATGTCTTCAGGAGAAACATTTTTGCCCTCTACCACATCCATGTTAAAATCCCTGACATCAGGAGGAATAAGTTGATATTTGAATTTTGCCAACACCTCTTCCAGCAAAAAAGTTTCTTCTCCCCAAAAGAGATAAACGGGTAAAACAACCTTCCTTTTCAGATTGTTCATCAAAGCTTGGTAGCTCAATCCATGCCCTCCTTCCGAAACGCAGAAACCCTTATACTTTTTCCGTCGCTCAGGCAGGTAACCGCTCCGGTACGGTCGGTACGGTAAACCATGGCGCCCCTTTGTTTCAATTCTTCAATAACTCGTCGGTCAGGGTGGCCGAAATAATTCGGTCCGACAGAAACCACTGCAATATGCGGTCTTGTTTTATCGTAGAAGCGGGAATCAAAAGAGCCTTTACTGCCATGGTGCGGTACTTTTAATACGGTAGCTTTTAACGTACCTACTTCCGCTTCTGCAGCTTCACTACAGTAATAATCTATGGCCTCCTGCTGGATATCCCCCGGAAACAAGTAGGTAACTTGGCCATATGTCAATTTCAGTACCAGTGAATTGTTGTTGACATCGGATACAGTGTTTTCGAAGTTCTTCCGAGGCGGCCCCAATATTCTCAGTTGCAACCCGGGTTCCAAAACAATTTGCTTCAGCCGCCCGGCATTGATGAAGGGAATGTGCTTCCTTTTCAGCAAAGCAAATACCTGGCGAGCCTCTTCTGAATCTTCCCACTCTCCGGGCACCAAAACCTGCTTTATAGTAAATTCGCCGGCCAATCCGGCGATTCCTCCTATGTGGTCCCGGTGGAAGTGAGATAAAACCAGCAGGTCTACCTGCTGCACACCCATACTGCGCAAATATGGCGTCAAAACCGTCCTGCCCGGGTCGAAGGATTTTTTCAACCCCAAACTTCCTCCTGTATCAATGACAAGTACATACCTGCGTGGGCCGATAACCACAGCGCAATCCGCTTCGCCCACATCCAGGAAAGTGACGTTTAATCGCTTGGCAGGCAAGATTACGCCGAACCAGACAAAAATGCACATAAGAAATAAAGCCAACGTGACTGCACTCCTGCGGTTTCGTTTGTAAATCCATAAAACCCGCAAGTAAAGCAATCTTTCCCAATAGAGGGCGCCCAATAACACAAGTATCCCGTACCAAATCACCAATTCCCAGAGGCGGGGGCTTTGTATGTTATAAACAGCTACGGGCAACCGGCCGACGATCCAGACTATCCACCTGACAACCTGTAACAAACAGGAAGTCCCTGTATTCAGCAATACAGCGCCGGGTAAAAAAAGCAAGCCAACCGTCAGTGACGTGCAGGCCAACAAAATAATTAATGTAATGAGCGGAACAACCAGGAGATTGGCCAGAACTGAAAAAAGAGGCAGATAATTAAAATAATAAATTAACAAAGGCATCGTACTAATCTGGGCAGCACATATTACCGCCAGGGAACCTCTTAAAGCCGCAGGCATAAATCCAATCAGGTTTTTAATGGGCGATGTCAGATATAATATGCCCCAGGTGGCGGCAAAGGAAAGTTGCGCTCCTGTGGTAAAGAGATTGGCCGGGTTCCACATCAGCAGCAGCATACATGCGGCGCTTAAAGAAACCGGCCAACTGCTTTTCCTGCCCAGAACACTGCCCACCAACGGCAGACAGGCCATTACCGCCGCCCGTAGTACCGAAGGGCGCCATCCCGTCATCAATGTGTATAAGAACAGAACTGCCAACGCAACCAAAATATGAACCCGTTTCTTTCTAATCCGCAAACAACGGAGCAAGACCTGCGTTCCGGCCATGACCAGGCCGACATGAAACCCGGAAACAGATAAAACATGAATTACCCCGGTTTTTTGTAGGTCGGTTTTAAAATCCCCGTTTAAATTACCGGCGCCGCCAAACAACAATCCATCTACAACATAATAATCCTGTTGCGGTAAAGAACGCAGGGCTATATCCCGCAGTTTTTCTTTTATTTTTATTGCTCCCCCGGTAACTACGCCGGCTACGGTTTTCCGGCCCATACCAACGGTGGTCACCTTTTCGGGATACATGATCCCGCTGATACCCTGCTGCCGGCAGTAGCTCCGATAGTCAAACTGCCCCGGATTCGAAGGTGGCGGCGGAGATTCGAGAACTCCCCGAACACATAGTATTTCCCCATACCTGTGGATTTTGCGGCTCTTTGCCGCGGTAGCCGGAACAGGGGTGTTCCGGAGCTTTACTAATATTTTTGCGCTGATTTTTTCAGTATCTTTATTTCCTCCCTTCAGCTCATTAATTTTGAAGATGTAATCTGTCGTATTTTCCCTTACCACCGGTTCCTCGCAAATCATACCGCAAACTTCTATATTTTTGTTCACCAGATAACGGTCGGCAGTTACCAGCCGGTCAAGAGCATAATGCTGCCGCAAAGCCCCCAGAAAAACAAAGGCCAGCAAAATATAAACAGAAGTTTTGCGCCAGGAAAAAAACTTGTTAAACAGGACCAGCGAAGTAGATAAAATCAAACCTGAAATCAAAAGGCCCCTGGGCAGGGGCAGGTAAGTGGCAGTGATAATACCTAAAATAAAACATGCCGTATAATGGACAAAAACCTTTTCCATAGCAGATACCTCAAATATTCAACCGGCATCGTCATATGGTAATTAGATCCTTCAGCTTGGCAAATTTCTGTTCGCCAATCCCCGACACCTTCTTTAAATCATTGATGTCTTTAAAGCCCCCGTTACTTTGCCGGTATTCGATAATTCTTTCCGCCAAAGCGGGTCCTATGCCGGGCAGACTGTCCAATTCTTTGGCGGAAGCGGTATTAATATTGACCTTCCCCGTGGGACCTGCGGGTCGACCACCGGAACCGGGGGAAGCAATCGGCGGTTGCGCGGAAGTAAAACGGTTAACCTCTCCCTGTCTGGGCACATAAATTTTTTGTTGGTCAACAACCAACTCGGCCAGGTTTAATGCGTTCAGGTCAGCCCTGGAACTGGGGATAGCCAAGCGGACGGCGTCGGCAACTCGCGCCCCCTCCGGCAGCCAGTATAATCCAGGCTTATTCACTGCGCCCACGATATGAAAGTAAACCATTTGGGCAACCCGGTCTTCCTCCGGGGTTTCTCCTTTCTGCCCGGCTTCCGCGGTTTTAGCTGCTCCTCTTCCCTCATCCGCAGCATCATTTTCCTCATCGGTTTCAGTCATCACCGTTTCATATGGGTTTGTCAGCCCGGAACCGGCCAGGCGGTATCCCAGTCCGAAAACCAGCGCCAACACTATAATTATTATCAACATTATTTCTTTTCTTTTCAAATCAATTTCCATAATAATCCTCTCCAATCCTCTCCCAATTTTAAATACAGTAATAGCCGGTATTTTTTCTATCGGACTTAACATAACACTACTACTCTAATTTTTAATTATATTTAAAAGTCCGTAAAAAACTTGTCGTTTTATGTCGCCGTTGAAAGTTTTTGTCTTTTTGGCGCAAAAAAAATGACCGCCTCAAAAGGCGGCCCATGTTTTGGGGATTTTAGGAGAATGAAGAAGTTCTCCTTAACAATATTATCGCTTTTAAATTGTTTACAAAAAAGACTAAAAATATTCACTTTTTATGCAAATAATGGCAGACCAATAAAAGGCAAGATTGCATTAGCTAAATGGTGAAATATTTTAATTGATTGTGTCCTGATTCACCCACGCTTTACCATAGCCCTGTACGGACCGTCAACTCTCTTTAAAGTTGAAAACAGCCATATACATTCCGGCATAAAAGGAGTAATATTGTTATCAGAAAAAAGCACTGCTTAATGCGCTGAATCCGATAAGGAACGGGGGACCCATTTCCACAGGGGTGAATCTCTATTGAGTAGGGTTACTCTTTCGACCCGAACCCGGCAGCTAACCTCGTAAGCGTTGAAAGGGAGGCGTGATAAACAGGTATTTTCTGCCCGTCTGTCCATCTCCCAGGAAAACCCTGGGTTTTATTTTTTTGTTTCGAGGTGTTTATTATGACAACGGCTGTTTTTCGGGCAACCAAAAAATTTTTGTTGGGCCGGCCATTGCGCACTTCCAGGCTGATGCACGAACGTCTGGGCAAAGCCAGGGCTTTGGCAGTTTTTTCTTCTGATGCTTTATCCTCCGTTGCTTACGCCACGGAAGAAATTTTAATGGTATTGGTTACGGCAGGCACTGCCGCCCTGCGTTTGTCTTTGCCGGTAGCTCTGGTTATTTCGGCGTTACTGGTTATACTCATAACCTCCTATCGCCAGACTATTTATGCATATCCGAACGGAGGCGGGGCTTATATAGTAGCCAAGGATAACCTTGGTACCGCCCCAGGATTGGTGGCAGCCGCAGCTTTATTGACTGATTATGTCCTTACCGTGGCCGTAAGTATTTCAGCAGGAGTAGCGGCCATTACATCTGCCTTCCCTGCACTTCTTGAATACAGGGTAGCCATCTGCCTCTTTTTCATAGCCCTGGTTACCCTGGCCAACCTCAGGGGAATGAAAGAATCAGCCACCATATTTGCAGTACCGACTTATATTTTCGTTTTCAGTATATACATTATGATTTTTGCGGGGCTCATCAAATATTTTACCGGTTCTTATGTTCCGGCTCACGCCATGGCGACTGCGGGGCCGGCGCAGGGTGTTACCCTGTACCTTATTCTCAGGGCCTTTTCTTCAGGTTGCTCTGCTCTGACCGGCGTGGAAGCAATCAGCAACGGAGTGCCTGCTTTCCGGCCACCAGAGTCAAAAAATGCCGGGATAACCCTTGTTTGGATGGGTAGTATCCTGATGACCATGTTTGTTGGAATTACGCTCCTGGCCAGGTTTTTCGGGATTGTACCCGTTCATGACCAGACAGTGGTGTCGCAAATTGCCGCTGCCATCTTTGGCCGTTCGCCGCTTTATTTCCTGATCCAGGCCAGTACAACGGCTATTTTGGTCCTGGCCGCCAACACCAGTTTTGCCGATTTTCCCCGATTGGCTTCTCTTTTGGCCAAAGATGGGTTTATGCCCAGGTTTATGGCCATGCGCGGGGATAAATTAGTATTTTCCAACGGCATTATCACCCTTGGGTTCCTGTCAGCCATACTGGTAATTATATTCGGCGGTTCTACCCATGCCTTAATTCCTTTGTATGCCGTCGGAGTCTTCCTCTCTTTTACCCTTTCCCAAAGCGGCATGGTCGTACACTGGCTAAAAACCAAGGAAAAAGGCTGGGTAAATCACGCGCTGATTAATGGGCTCGGCGCACTGGCCACCAGCATAGCGGTCGTAATTATCGCCCGCACAAAGTTTCTGTATGGGGCCTGGGTCGTTATTATCATTATCCCAGTGCTTGTCCTGACATTTCTAAAAATACACCGGCATTATTCTGAAATCACCGCCGAACTGGACCCCAACGGCTGTGCATGTTACCGTAAACTTAATCCCATTATTATCGTGCCCATCGCCAATATAAACAAAGTTGTGATCAATACCATCGAATACGCCAAATCCATGACGGATAATATAATTCCTGTTCACATTTGCATCAGTGAAGAAGGAGCCGGTCGATTAAAAGAAGAGTGGAAGAAATGGAACTTTGGCGTAGATTTGCTGGTTATTCCTTCTCCTTACCGTTCTATCTTCGGGCCTTTGCTGCGGTTTATCGATAGGGTGGAAGCCCGGGCCGGAGAAAACGATAAAGTCACTGTGCTCATCCCTGAATTTGTGCCCCGGAAATGGTGGCATTATTTCCTGCACAATCAAACAGGCATGTGGCTGAGGTTCCTCCTGCTCATGCGCAAAGATATAGTGATCAGTTCTGTTCCCTATCACTTGAAAAAATAAAGTTTCCTAAGTCACCTCCCGGCCAAAGTCTAAAACCTCTGTATGATGTCTATACTTATAATAAGAAAGGTCGGGAGGTCACAGATGAAAAAGAAGGAATTGGTTAAAGAGATTGAAAAACACTTAAAGCTTTACGAACAGTATCTGAAATCTCTCAGAAAAACGAAAAAAACCGGAACCAGATAAAGCACAGCCCGCCGGGCTGTGCTTTTGTCTGGTTATGGTTTCGTCAGTACAACCGTACAGTTATTCTCATTCCATGCTACCCCATAGCCAAAAGCCTCGGCCAGGACCCTGACATGGACAAAAGCCCTGCCGTGCTTCATAATCACAGGTTTATCTATTATTTTTGGGATACCGTTAAGCGTTATTTCCCTGCTGTTCACAACAAAACATATCTGCGTCTCCCCTTGCTGCACGGTAACCTCTTTTTTCCCGGCATCCCATGTTACTACAGCGTCCAACGCCTCTGCCAGCGTCCGGATGGGAACCATTACTCTGTTATCTTCCAAATAGGCTCTGCCTTCCCTGCCCTGAGCAACGGTCTTTCCGTTAACCACAAGTTCAACAAACTTCTGTAGCCCGTCTCCTTCCAGGTCCCAGTCTCTGTTGATAATTTCCACCGGCGTCCCAATGGGCGTCCGTTCATAAAGCCAAATAACATCCTGGTTAAACATCCTGATGCAGCCGCCGGAAGCATATTTCCCGATGGATTTCGGGTTATTCGTTCCGTGAATACCGTAAGTTCCGCCCGAGGTGCCGCGTGCATCAATCCCCAGCCAGCGGGCACCCAGCGGATTTCTGGGACTGCCACCGGGTATTTTTAACTTATTGTAATATGGATTGACCACTTTACGGACCACCCGGAAAGAGCCTTCAGGCGTGAGGTCCGGCGTGCGCCCCGTGGCCACCGGAAAAATCTTGCTCACTTGGCCGTTTTCCAGATAAGCCAGCTTGTTAACCTTCTTGTTGATAATTATCTTTTTTGCTTCAGTGGCAAATACCGGACCCGGCAATGAGCACAATAAAAACAAAGCCAGCAGAACACAACTGAACCTGCGCGTCCTTCTTCCCTCCCCCCAATAGTTTTTCACAGGGAAATAACTATGCGCAAGGGAGAGGACTTAGAACCGGCAACAATGGATAAGAATTAATTATCTCTATGCGACCTTTGATAGAAAACTTTTATTGGTCACATATATAGTTTTTATATACAATTATGTTGATACGGCAAATTCGTTCTTGAAAGGATGAAGCAGGTGATACTGTGCGCACAAGATATAAACAAATTTTTTCACACTCAGAACGGCAAACAAATCGAGGCTCTCAAAGATGTCAGTCTGTCTGTCAGGAAACACGAATTTGTTGCCATTGTCGGTCCAAGCGGCTGCGGTAAGAGCACCCTGCTAAATGTTTTGGCCGGACTTTATGAACCCGATACCGGCCAGGTTCTTATTAACGGCAGTCCCAGCAGGAGTTCCAGTGTCAAAAGGGGCCACATATCCCAGGCTGATACCCTTCTTCCCTGGCGAACGATAATGGAAAATGTCGAACTTGGACTCGAAATCAGAGGTATGGCCAAAAAAGAAAGAAGAGAAATTGCCGCCATGTTGATTAAACAGGTCGGTTTGGGCGGTTTTGAAAAAAGTTACCCCTTTGAGCTTTCGGGCGGGATGAGGAAGAGAGCTATTATAATCAGGACTCTGGCTTATGACCCTGAGATAATATTTATGGACGAGCCCTTTGTCGGGCTGGATGTTCAATCAAGAGACGAGCTTATGGATGACATCTTAAAATTATGGCAGGAAACAAAAAAAACCATCTTATTTGTAACCCACGACCTGGCCGAAGCGATAACCCTTGCCGACAGGGTTATTTTGATGAGCGCCCGGCCGGCCACTGTGAAAGCCGAATACCTGGTATCATTGCCCCGCCCCAGATCTGTGGCCGAGATCAAATTCACTCCTCAATTTATTCAGCTTCATAAACGTATTTGGGGAGATTTAAGTAACGAAGTAATGAAATCCTATAGAAATGAGGCGTCTTCATGAAAAACGTTGTACGAAAAAGACGGTAAGGGCCGGTTTAGGGAAATATCCTGGGATGAAGCCTTCTCTCTGATCACACGGCAGTTAAAAGATATCAAGGCCAAATATGGAGCAGAATCCCTGGCCGTTCACGTTGGCCATGCAGGAGTAAGAAAAGAATTCACCCCTTATGTGGAACTGTTTTGCAGGCTGTTCGGAACGCCGAACTTTTCCACGAGCGGGAGCCACTGCTACCTCTCCAAATTAATCGCCAATGAAATTACCTACGGCGGCCTGCCGGTTCCGGACCTGCCAAACAGCAAATGTGTAATTCTCTGGGGGTACAACCCAAAAGAATCCTATCCTCCGGTGAAGCGTATTATCAGCGAGGCACGCAAAAAGGGGACCGGGCTCATTGTAGTAGACCCCAGGGCAACCTCAACGGCAAGAGAATCCGACCTCCATCTCCAACTTCGCCCTGGAACTGACACAGCCCTGGCTCTTGGCCTGCTTAACGTAATCATCGGGGAAAATCTCTATGACCGTGAGTTCGTTGACAAATGGACCATTGGTTTCAGTGAGCTTCTTCAGCATATCCGGCAATATCCTCCGGAAGAAGTGGCAAAGATTACATGGGTACCGGCGGATAAAATCAGAAAGGCTGCTCGCATGTATGCGTCCTGTAAACCGGCCAGTATTGCTTCCGGAATCGCACCGGAACTTCTCACCAACGGGTTTCAGGCCGAACGGGCCATGTCTGTGTTACAGGCAATAACGGGTAACCTGGACATACCAGGAGGGGCTATCTTTACCCCACCGCCGAAATTGTCTCCTGTATTGGTAGAAACTGCAACAGAAAAGCCAGCCATTGGCAAAGAAGAGTTCCCCTTATTTCATAAATATACTAATCGTGCCCAGGCTAACTTATATCCAAGAGCAATTCTCGAAGGCAGGCCATACCCTATAAAAAGTTTAATAGTTGTTGGAAGTAATCCTGTTTTAACTTGGCCTGACGCCGGAAAAGTTAAAAGAGCACTGGGTAAATTAGAGTTTCTGGCGGTCATGGACCTGTTTCTGACGGAAACAGCTAAACTTGCTGATCTGGTTCTCCCTGCAGCAACGTTCTGGGAACGCGATGAAATATGGGACCATTCCTACATAATAGGCGACCCAAGGTTGGGAATGGCCCAAAAAGCACTACCGGTCGGAGACGTTATGACTGACTGGGCCTTTTGGCGAGAATTGGCAACCAGGCTGGGATACGGGCATGAATTCCCACCCAAAACCGAGTATGAAGCAATTAATTTTAGATTAAAACCATTAGGCCTTGATTTTGAACAACTGGCTGAGTGTCCGAACGGCTATATTTATCAGGAAAAGCAATACAAAAAATATGAAGAAGAGGGATTTAATACTCCCTCAGGAAAAGTTGAAATCTATTCCAAACAGTTGGAAAACCACGGGTATTATCCTCTGCCAACATATCACGAGCCCGGTGAAAGTCCCTGGTCCACGCCCGAAATTGCCAGAGATTATCCGTTTATTCTCAGCACCGGCGCGAGGGTTTTCAGTTATATCCATTCCCGCTACCGTAACCTGCCTTCATTTCGTAAACGGGTGTATGAGCCCTTAGTTGAAATGAACAGAAAAACAGCCGAAAAGCTAAAGATAAAAGACGGAGAGTTGATTGCCGTTGAGTCCCTGAGAGGAAGAATTGATCTCAAGGCAAAGTTAACAGAGGAGCTACATCCTCAAGTGATCTATGTTCCCCATGGTTGGGCCGAGGCCAATGTAAACCTTTTAACCGATGATACCGTTCTTGATCCTGTCACCGGTTTTCCGGCATTTAGGGCACTTTTGGCCCGGGTAAGAAAAATAAACCTTTCGCACCCATAAAAGCCCCGCCTTGTAGACGGGGCGACAATTTTTTCAGATGAATCGTTTATGACCTGCAACCATTTGATTGATGACCCCGAACATCTTATATGTGAGGCGTTCCCTGCAATATTTTAATCCCTCGCAGAGAGGCTAAAAACCCAAATCCTGCCCACCCGCTTCTGATAAATTGGATGAACTTCATTCCGGGTTATAACGGAATATCAACTTAGTAAGATGTCCAAATACATCCTTGCCCAGTTCCTCCCATAAAAAATACATCGACAATTTGTCTCCCGGGTATTCTTTTTTTATAATCTGCCAAAATTCTTCTGTGCTTTTGGTTTTCATGAGCCTTTCCTTTACATCGTCATTCATTTTCCTCAACCCCTTTTGATTTTCAATTCCTTATCAGGTACGCTTAAGACCTTTAGTAGTATGAGTCGTTCCGCAGAGAGGGCATATCCCAAACAAATGGTTTTTATTTTCGTCAAATACCATTACATATGTCAACAGGACGATGGGATATGGTTTTTGACATTTTCAGTCATCTGTTTCAATCCCCAATAGGTAGGCTAAAAACTAGGTCCCAAGTCTGGGTAATCAGTGCCCGTCTGGTGAGTTTCAATCCCTCATAGGTAGGCTAAAAACTTCGGATGAACTCTTAGAGATGACTGACTACCTTGAGTTTCAATCCCTTATAGGTAGGCTAAAAACGTCGGCGCAGAAGATATACAACCACATTCAGAAAATGTTTCAATCCCTTATAGGTAGGCTAAAAACAAAAGTCATAGCACGGTAATGATTAAAATAATCAGGTTTCAATCCCTTATAGGTAGGCTAAAAACTTAAAAAAATATCCCCAATACTTAAAGTAGGTATAAAGTTTCAATCCCTTATAGGTAGGCTAAAAACCTAGTTGGGTGGGCGTTGCACCGTTCTTGGTTGCCAGTTTCAATCCCTTATAGGTAGGCTAAAAACCGTGACCTCGTCTATACCAACGAAATCCATAGACCGACGTTTCAATCCCTTATAGGTAGGCTAAAAACGGAGTTTATGAAGAAGGAATGGAAATTCCATTAGGTTAGTTTCAATCCCTTATAGGTAGGCTAAAAACGTATTACTCTATGGTGGTAAATAAGGCTGGCCTCGGAGTTTCAATCCCTCATAGGTAGGCTAAAAACGGAATAGTGGCGGGGTGGCGGAAGCGAGAGAGCCGCAGTTTCAATCCCTCATAGGTAGGCTAAAAACGGGAATCACAGGTTAGATTTGAAC
Source organism: Thermincola sp. GK-1 (assembly GCF_059412445.1). Classification (NCBI taxonomy): domain Bacteria; kingdom Bacillati; phylum Bacillota; class Clostridia; order Eubacteriales; family Thermincolaceae; genus Thermincola; species Thermincola sp. GK-1. Next base: position 15,953 of record NZ_JBSQAT010000004.1, on the reverse strand, counting down.
AGGAAATTACTGAGTTTCAATCCCTCATAGGTAGGCTAAAAACGGAACATTCTGACATTTATTTCTGGGGGAATGTACCGAAGTTTCAATCCCTCATAGGTAGGCTAAAAACGATATCGTAATCGTTGGCCAGCTCTACCAATCGCTGGTTTCAATCCCTCATAGGTAGGCTAAAAACAAGAAATTGAAAAGGCTGGCTGCCGGCTGGAGTTTGTGTTTCAATCCCTCATAGGTAGGCTAAAAACGGGTAGTTGGAGCTATAAGCGCGGTACTACATTCGGGTTTCAATCCCTCATAGGTAGGCTAAAAACTCTACCAAATCATTCCAGGTAACCGTTTGGATTCGTTGTTTCAATCCCTCATAGGTAGGCTAAAAACCCAGCTCTATTGGGTCCGGTACTACGCCGTGGCGGAGTTTCAATCCCTCATAGGTAGGCTAAAAACTTATTTTGACGGAAATGGAAGTATTACTTATTCTGAGTTTCAATCCCTCATAGGTAGGCTAAAAACCTTTCACTGCCCCTATTGTGGCAGGAAGCACGGTGAGTTTCAATCCCTTATAGGTAGGCTAAAAACAAAAAAACCAATTTACAAAAGGCTTTGGTATTTGGTAGTTTCAATCCCTTATAGGTAGGCTAAAAACATGGACAATGAAACGGTGTCTGAGGAAGAGCTTCAGGTTTCAATCCCTTATAGGTAGGCTAAAAACGGGCGCGCTGGACATGCTCCAGTGCCTCAATATGCCGGGTTTCAATCCCTCATAGGTAGGCTAAAAACTTGAAGCATTGCGCCGGGCTGTTGCCCAGGGAGTGCTGTTTCAATCCCTCATAGGTAGGCTAAAAACAAAAACAGTATATTGTCCATGCAGCCGTAGTGTTTAGGGGTTTCAATCCCTCATAGGTAGGCTAAAAACTACACCAAACATTGTATTGTATTTCCGTCATTTTGGTTTCAATCCCTCATAGGTAGGCTAAAAACTATCTTTACTCTTTGCTTTCTCTGCTGTGTTATCTCACTGTTTCAATCCCTCATAGGTAGGCTAAAAACTAGTACAGTTCATAAGCGCGCTGAACAGCATATCAGCGTTTCAATCCCTTATAGGTAGGCTAAAAACTTATCCCAGTTTTCTACAACCGTTTCACCTTCAGAGTTTCAATCCCTCATAGGTAGGCTAAAAACTGAAGATCCTTTTGGCTTTCGTTTTCTGATGGAAGCTTTATTTCAATCCCTCATAGGTAGGCTAAAAACGGTATCGGGTCGTCGCCATTTTCAATGCGTTCCTTCATATTTCAATCCCTCATAGGTAGGCTAAAAACTGAGAATCCCTGAAAAATGAACGGTTAGCCGGGGCGATATTTCAATCCCTCATAGGTAGGCTAAAAACATTGGCTTAAAATTTTGGTTTAAATATAGGTATACGTAATTTCAATCCCTCATAGGTAGGCTAAAAACGTTACGGTGTCAACAGATTCTATACCTAATTCTGCATTTCAATCCCTCATAGGTAGGCTAAAAACTCCGGGCCGCCGATACTCTGCCTGCCCGTAAGTCCGATTTCAATCCCTCATAGGTAGGCTAAAAACGTAAATGTGGTGCGTTGTATAGTTCTGCCATTGCATTTCAATCCCTCATAGGTAGGCTAAAAACAATATGAATTAATTCACGCAAAAAATCCCTTTGCTCTTGATTTCAATCCCTCATAGGTAGGCTAAAAACCTTGAAGAAGGCGGGATATATGAAGCATCTATAAAAATATTTCAATCCCTCATAGGTAGGCTAAAAACAATCAGACTAACACCAGCCATAAAAGCGAGAATCTTATTTCAATCCCTCATAGGTAGGCTAAAAACCGGGGTCGATAACCCTTGACCAATACCGCTCTGCGGGGAATTTCAATCCCTCATAGGTAGGCTAAAAACCACAACAGGTAAAACATAATTTGCTTTAGCGACCAAGGCAAATTTCAATCCCTCATAGGTAGGCTAAAAACCTAACTTTAACATCGCCATATTCATTAGGTTCAGAATATTTCAATCCCTCATAGGTAGGCTAAAAACCTAAAAGTCAAAGTTAAAAATTTAGCAGTAAATTCCCTGCCATATTTCAATCCCTCATAGGTAGGCTAAAAACCCGTTCGGGCGGGCCAAAAAATCAGGTACAGCAAGGCTTTTTGGTTTTCTGTACCTTTCAGCATTTTAACATAAAAATGTTCTTTTTTAAAGGCCTGTTTTGCAGTATTTGCTTATTTTTCTAAGCCTGAGCCCTGTTTTGGCTTTGTCGTCGATCCCCCGGGGTTCTTGCGCTACCGGAGGTCGACGACAAATTTTCCGTCTGACCGGTTTCGGCTTTGAAGTTAATAATTCAGGGCTTACGCCCATCTGGTACTTTTCCAGTTTACACAGTTCCAGTCTGATTAACCGTCTTTATGAAACTTCCCTGCCAGTATCCCGGTGTTTGGTAGTAGTCTTGAGCTTGTTATCCCCCATGCCGGGTACACGTATATCGGCTAAATCATTTAACCATTTGGGAATGGTAAGGGTTTTTTTGACCGCCTTGTTCGCCGTGAAAAATTACGCTTAAATATTTATTATTATTAACTTATTTGAACGGGGCCGAATTTTTATTGAAACCCCGCCTGTTTTAGTAAGTTTCTTAAAGTCTTGGGGTCAAGGTCCTTCTTCGGATGAGGAACTGTTACCTGGTAGGCTAAAAACATAATTTGCAGCCGCAAAAACAAACCGGTATACTGTGCAGTAGAAAGGAGATGATGTCAATGACCACTGTCAGAGCGCCAATTTGCATGACCTGTGACCATTTCATTGATGACCCCGAACGTCTGATATGTGAGGCGTTCCCAAATGGAATTCCGGAAGCAATTATTAATAGTCAAGCTGATCACCGAATGCCTTTTCCAGGTGATAACGGCATACAATATAAGCGCAAACTCAATGGACCAGGTTCAGCCGAACCGCAATATTTCGATCCCTAAAATGCAGGCTAAAACCCTTAAATCCTACCCCACCCGCTTCTGATAAATTGGATGAACTTCATTCCGGAGTTTCGCTCATCAAATATGCCTCCAGCCATCTGTTTCAATCCCTCATAGGTAGGATAAAAACTGAAGCATTTCATAATTTTGCTTCATTCTTTCGGGTTTCAATTCCTCATAGGTAGGCTAAAAACCTCTGCGAACACCGTGTCCATGTCGCTGGCCTTCAGGAGTTTCAATCCCTTATAGGTAGGCTAAAAACTGGCTGGCTGATCGGGGCAGAGCCAAAGGCATTCCGAGTTTCGATCCCTATATGTCAACGCCGGAATTAAATTGACCCACTTTAGCCGGAATAGTTTTGACCCACCCCGGCTTCATGTAGTTGCCAGTACGGCATAAGTGCCGGTCTTTATGCGGTCTTTAAGTCGATAGCTGTTGCCACGGGTTTTCCCTGTCTTCTTCATAGGCCCATTATTAGCATGAAGATAACATCCAGAACCACATTTATCTTTCATTTTTCTCCTCTAAAGCAGGCTGTTCAAGCACACGGTATTTTCTTAAAATCGAATTGCAATAGTCCCTTAGTTTCGGCACATCATCAGAAACAGCTTCCCAAACTGTCGAAATACTTATATCTCCATATTTGTGCGCTATAAAATTTCTCATTCCCTTAATGTTCTTCCACGGAACTCCATTATGCATTTCTTTAAAGCTATCAGATAAATGACCAGACAGCTCACCAATTTGAAGGATGCACATTGATACTGCATTTCTATAAATGGAATTAGCCTTGAAGATTTCAAAGGAATTGCCAAAATACTCTATTGTTTCATAAATTTCATCACAATATTTTATAATATGCTCCAGAATATCAACGTTTCTTGCATCATTGCTCATAAAGCAAAATCTCCTCTCTGCTTATTCTTTTTAAAAATTTCTCATCAAGGCTGTCAGTAACGATTACATCAACATGCGTTTTAAATTTCTCCTCAAGGTCAATATGAAAGCCAGAAAGCTGGAATAGCCCCCGTATTCTCCCCTTATCAATACGCAGGTCAATGTCACTGCCAGGCCTTGCCTCACCTCTGGCATAGGACCCAAATAAAGTAACCCTTTCAACCCCATACTGCTTTGCAACTTTACTGACAATGTTCCGTATTTCATCAATGGTGTATATATGTTTCGTCATACCAAAACACCTCTTTTCCTTTTTTGGTAGACATTGTTTACAAACTTAAATCCTGTTCCAACAATATTCTCTGCTCCCTTATCTTATACTCATATTATATACTACATTGGGATATAATAAAATATTACTGTCGCTGCTGGTCAATCCGCTGAAGGAATCCACCAACTTCCGATGACTTGTGGTCTTACCTGTCCCCACATCCCCAGTTACAACAGCAAATAGCCTGTTTGGCTACATTCAAGCCTACTACGCAGTTCCTCCAGCCCGTCCTACAAAAAACAGCCTTAAACAGGCTGTTTTATTGTTGTTTTATATCGGTTACATTTTACTGCAGAGTGCCAAAAAAACGTGATATTTTGAAAAATTATTCGTTTTCCTCATTCATTTTGCAAATTTTGCTCAATCAGACAGTCATATGTGTTGGTTTATTCTGTAAATGCGGTGCTGGATTAATTTGCATAATCATAATACATTTCTATCCAGTCTAGAAAAAATTCACCTACTGTAACCTTAAATGGTTTAATGAAAGTGCCAGATTCTAGGTAGGCTATAAACCTTTTTCGTATGTTTTCCGTCAAATATCTGCCGGGTCGTTTCAATCCCTTATAGGTAGGCTAAAAACCCTAGAGCCTTCGGGCTCTTTTCTTTTGGGGTTGATAGTTTCAATCCCTTATAGGTAGGCTAAAAACAATCCCTCATGTATAGGAAATATAATCCTGAAACCAGTTTCAATCCCTTATAGGTAGGCTAAAAACAACCGAAGAAGAGAGAGAAGAAGCAGTAACGGAATATATGTTTCAATCCCTTATAGGTAGGCTAAAAACGGCAGTCCAACTTGATTTGAAGGTTACATCAAATAAGTTTCAATCCCTTATAGGTAGGCTAAAAACCGCACTGATTTTCGCAACTTTCATTTTCACATTCTTGGGTTTCAATCCCTTATAGGTAGGCTAAAAACTTGATTAAAGACTCACAAGCGGTTGCTACAGCAAAAATGTTTCAATCCCTTATAGGTAGGCTAAAAACATCATCCGGAATGGGCGGTAACGGAATCAGGATTATGTTTCAATCCCTTATAGGTAGGCTAAAAACATTAATAAAAAATATTTATATATGAGGATAAAAAAAGTTTCAATCCCTTATAGGTAGGCTAAAAACGAAACTCAGATTGATGCTGTTGTTACGGCTGTTACCGGTGTTTCAATCCCTTATAGGTAGGCTAAAAACTCTGACCAAGTACTAGCTGGCAAATTAACAGTTTTGTTTCAATCCCTTATAGGTAGGCTAAAAACTTAGGGCAACATTGCCAATATTGCCTTTGGCATCCACAGCAGTTTCAATCCCTTATAGGTAGGCTAAAAACCCAGCGCAGGTTGTGCCAAGCCTTTTTAACCTTGCGGCGTTTCAATCCCTTATAGGTAGGCTAAAAACGAAGGATTTGGTAGAATATGCCAAATCTAAAGAATATGGTTTCAATCCCTTATAGGTAGGCTAAAAACTATTCCCTGTGGAAGGAGAATGTGCCCGGATGAGAAAGTTTCAATCCCTTATAGGTAGGCTAAAAACTAATTATTATTCCAATAATAGCTATAAAGTTTCATATTAGTTTCAATCCCTTATAGGTAGGCTAAAAACACGTGAACTTCAGGAATACCCGAAACAACACCATGGTTTCAATCCCTTATAGGTAGGCTAAAAACTAAATAGACGGCTGTCTTTTAGTTCATTCCCTGATTTGTCGTTTCAATCCCTTATAGGTAGGCTAAAAACTTAGGGCAACATTGCCAATATTGCCTTTGGCATCCACAGCAGTTTCAATCCCTTATAGGTAGGCTAAAAACTGAAAGTTAGGAGGTAAGATTATGGCGTTTACTCCTTGGTTTCAATCCCTTATAGGTAGGCTAAAAACCAACAGTATGAACCCCGGCGACTTGAGACACCGCATAAGTTTCAATCCCTTATAGGTAGGCTAAAAACCCGCAAGGATAATTTGTACATGTACTTTTGCTCAGGTTTCAATCCCTTATAGGTAGGCTAAAAACGTGATCCGCTTACCTAGCCTTTGGCCCTGGTCCAGGTTTCAATCCCTTATAGGTAGGCTAAAAACAAGGATTTGTTGAATTCCAAGTTTCCTTTTTTGGGTGTTTCAATCCCTTATAGGTAGGCTAAAAACTCACCGTCTACTTTGTGGATATTACCGGGATACCCAGGTTTCAATCCCTTATAGGTAGGCTAAAAACGAAATGGCTTTTTGTATCTTTTCTGGACAGTCTGTAATAAGTTTCAATCCCTCATAGGTAGGCTAAAAACGACTTTATCAACATAGTTGCCTGGGGTACTCAGGCAGGTTTCAATCCCTCATAGGTAGGCTAAAAACAAAAAAGAGTATGGTTTAATTTAAAATTCTTAAGAGATGTTTCAATCCCTCATAGGTAGGCTAAAAACCATTCTCCGGGGTGGCTTCGAGGCCCCGGAAAATGGTTTCAATCCCTCATAGGTAGGCTAAAAACGAGGTCATCGACCGGTACTATGATGCCGAGTACTGGGAGTTTCAATCCCTCATAGGTAGGCTAAAAACAAACTTGCCCAAAGATAAACAGAGCTTGGCAGAGGGGTGTTTCAATCCCTCATAGGTAGGCTAAAAACCGAAGGAAGAAGTTTTCATTGGCTTGTATACATATAGTTTCAATCCCTCATAGGTAGGCTAAAAACCTCTAATACTGAGGGGGCGAGAGAAGAATGAATATAGGTTTCAATCCCTCATAGGTAGGCTAAAAACGAGGCAGAGGACAGACGAATCCGGGAGGCGCAGGAGAGTTTCAATCCCTCATAGGTAGGCTAAAAACTAATTATGTTCCAATTGAAATAAGAAAACAGCCAAAAGTTTCAATCCCTCATAGGTAGGCTAAAAACCTTGCCGACTACCCACAGGGTTGCACTGGCGGTTTCACGTTTCAATCCCTCATAGGTAGGCTAAAAACGGCTTACCCTTCATTACCCCTTCAAGTGTTTTGACTTGTTTCAATCCCTCATAGGTAGGCTAAAAACGACGATTTTTTGTTCGACTCTTTGGCTTGTTGGAGGAAGTTTCAATCCCTCATAGGTAGGCTAAAAACATGTTGGTAAAAGTTTTAGATGAACCAGTGAAGAAGCAGTTTCAATCCCTCATAGGTAGGCTAAAAACACGTTTATAATCTGGCGCAGCTTTGACTTTTCTTTGAGTTTCAATCCCTCATAGGTAGGCTAAAAACTTCGACATTCCAACCCTCCAGGCTCATGTATTGGCGTTTCAATCCCTCATAGGTAGGCTAAAAACTATAAATATTAATTTTAATTTATTTATTAACACATTTTATGTTTCAATCCCTCATAGGTAGGCTAAAAACTTAAGAAGAGTTTCATCAGAATCATCACGTTTAATGTTTCAATCCCTCATAGGTAGGCTAAAAACCCGGTTAGCCATTCTTTTGGTGTTGGTTCATACCCTTGTTTCAATCCCTCATAGGTAGGCTAAAAACGCTGGTACGGTTGCAGCGTCTCTTCCTATTGCCGGGTTTCAATCCCTCATAGGTAGGCTAAAAACTTTTACCGGCTTCCATTGCATTGTCCGGGAGCTTATCTTGTTTCAATCCCTCATAGGTAGGCTAAAAACGGGCGGTTAGGCTATGGCCAGTCATTGAGGAGGGGCTGAAGTTTCAATCCCTCATAGGTAGGCTAAAAACAAACACGGCAGCCCGGCTGTGCCGAGCGCCGGATATGGTTTCAATCCCTCATAGGTAGGCTAAAAACTTACCGCCGACAGCCATATAGAGGACCAGGCCGCCGTTTCAATCCCTCATAGGTAGGCTAAAAACGACCGTAATCTTCCAGCCATTTTAAGAGATATTCACGTTTCAATCCCTCATAGGTAGGCTAAAAACTCTTTGCCTGCGGGTTTAGCCTTATTTCCATTTGCACGCTTTGCTATTGGGTTTGATTTTGCTTTTCCACCATCTACCACCCCAAACATATCATGGGCTATTTCTCGCTTAAGCTTCTTAATGTCCTCTTTGGTCGGCTCCATCGGGAAGCCAATGCCAATGCCGTAGGTCATTCAATCACCTCGCTTTCGTGTAGCAAACACTTCTTTTGGATCGCAGTGGTCCTCTATGCTTTGTTTTATAACATTTTTGTATAGATGCCGACAAACATCCGTTCCGATATCAGCCAGTGTTATCTTTTCCTTGCCTGGGAATATCTCTTCTAATGCTTTTTTGAACTCTTGAGGGTCTGTGATGCCTAATAAACGGGCTTTTTCCTCCGAATTCATTTGCCCACCAACTTTGCTATAAAGTCATACAGTTCCCTGTCATTCTTTTGCAACACATCTGGTATTAGGATAAATGCCCTGTACCCCTCTGCAAAATATTCCCCCAAAACCTTGACATTAAATACCCGTCGATTGCCTACTTTGATAAAAATGTCGTTTTCCTCGATGTCTTCCATATACACCTTTGCCTGGGTTTCAATCCCTTATAGGTAGGCTAAAAACGTTATTACGAGGTTTTAGATGTATCTGAATTTATTGAGTTTCAATCCCTTATAGGTAGGCTAAAAACAAGAACGTTGTCCTTTTGTCTTCTTGTGAGAATTTTCCGGTTTCAATCCCTTATAGGTAGGCTAAAAACTCTGGAATGACCTTATATAATTGACCTTGTTCATCAGTTTCAATCCCTTATAGGTAGGCTAAAAACGTTATCAATAATTGAAAAAAAGGCCCGCGCGTTCATGTTTCAATCCCTTATAGGTAGGCTAAAAACGAATGCTGTCTTGGCCGCAGCCAGTAGCTCATCTCGAGTAGTTTCAATCCCTTATAGGTAGGCTAAAAACACAAAATCACCGGGTCCCGTTTCTGTTAATGGATTAGTCGTTTCAATCCCTTATAGGTAGGCTAAAAACGTATCTACTAACGATGGTTACATGATTATTAGAACGTTTCAATCCCTTATAGGTAGGCTAAAAACCCTTCCCATCACTTTATTTAATATTTCCCTGCTTTTGTTTCAATCCCTTATAGGTAGGCTAAAAACTTATTTTATGGGGGGAATTGTATGCGTTTTAAACGTTGTTTCAATCCCTTATAGGTAGGCTAAAAACTGATGCAGTTGTAGCAGGCGTGCAGAATTTTTGGGAGTTTCAATCCCTTATAGGTAGGCTAAAAACATGGAGAAGGTGGGGCCGAGGTTTACCCGATAGCCACGTTTCAATCCCTTATAGGTAGGCTAAAAACTGAGTTGATAGCCGCCGAAAATAAAAGCAATGATGTCAGTTTCAATCCCTTATAGGTAGGCTAAAAACTAGGGAATACTGGATATGCTCTTTATTCAGTTTTATCAGGTTTCAATCCCTTATAGGTAGGCTAAAAACCTTCACCAACTGAATACATCTTTTTAGTGCTAACTTTTATGTTTCAATCCCTTATAGGTAGGCTAAAAACAGGGCCGGGATGATGTGCTTGGTAATAACCATACGGGTTTCAATCCCTTATAGGTAGGCTAAAAACTAGGTTAGGAGCGTTGTTAACATTGTTAACAACAATGTTTCAATCCCTTATAGGTAGGCTAAAAACTACAATAAGTGTGCCCGGGGATTAGGAGTACACGTTCCGGTTTCAATCCCTTATAGGTAGGCTAAAAACGTTTGACTTCTGGAAAATTTTCTTTTAGCCATTCGCGTTTCAATCCCTTATAGGTAGGCTAAAAACCCGTTCGGGCGGGCCAAAAAATCAGGTACAGCAAGGCTTTTTGGTTTTCTGTACTTTCAGCATTTTAACATAAAAATGTTCTTTTTTAAAGGCCTGTTTTGCAGTATTTGCTTATTTTTCTAAGTCTGATCCCTGTTTTGGGTTTGTCGTCGATCCCCCGGGGTTTTTGCGCTACCGGAGGTCGACGACAAATTTTCCGTCTGATCGGTCTCGGCTTTGAAGTAATTATTCAGGGCTTACGCCCATCTGGTACTTTTCCAGTTTACACAGTTCCAGTCTGATTAACCGTCTTTATGAAACTTCCCTGCCAGTATCCCGGTGTTTGGTAGTAGTCTTGAGCTTGTTATCCCCCATGCCGGGTACACGTATATCGGCTAAATCATTTAACCATTTGGGGATGGTAAGGGTTTTTTTGACCGCCTTGTTCGCCGTGAAAAATTACGCTTAAATATTTATCCGGCTTTGATCTTGCTTTTCCACCGTCTACTGCCCCAAACCTATCACAAGCTAACTCTCGTTTCAGCTTCCTGATGTTCTTTTTAGCGGGCTCCGTTGGGAAACCAATGCCTATACCGGAGGTCACATAATCGCCCAAGTTTCTCCTTGGGTCGGTATGGTTTTCTTTTGTTTCTAGATTAACCCATTTTTCAAAGTAATCTATTTCAAGCAAATTCTTTAAATCCTCTCTATTCACCTTTAACCAACTCCCTAATAAATTCAAAAAGCTCTCTATCGCTTTTTCATGGACATATGTTAATTATATATGTTATTATATTTTTGTACGGTAGGTGATGCCATGAAAAGTTACTCTTCAACAGAAATTATCAAAATGCTTAAAGCCGATGGATGGTATGAAGTCAACCAAGTCGGTTCTCACAAACAGTTTAAACACCCAACAAAACCAGGAAGAGTAACAGTAACACATCCGGTAAAGGACATTCCAATCAGTACACTTAAAAGCATAATTAAGCAAGCGGGGCTTAAAATCTAAGTCCCCCAAAGCCTGCTAATATAAATCACCCAGGAGGAGGTTCAACTAATAATGAAAGACCATTATGCGTTTCCCGCTATATTTACATTCGAAGAAAACGGCATTTCAGTCGTATTCCCTGATTTGCCCGGTTGCTTACCTTGTGGCGCTAATGAAGATGAAGCTTTAAGAAACGCCAAAGAAGCATTGCAATTACACCTATACGGTATGGAAGAAGATAATGAAAATATTCCGGAACCGTCTAAAATCTCAGACTTAACTTTAGAAGCAAATCAGGCTATTGTACTTGTCGAAGTATGGATGCCACCTATCCGTGATAAAATAGCAAATAAAGCAGTTAATAAAATGGTAACGCTGCCTAAATGGTTAAACGATTTAGCAGTCCGGGAGAAGGTCAATGTTTCACATATCCTCCAGGATGCCCTAAAAAAACACTTTGGGATTGAAATCTATAAACAATCCTACAAAAAACAGCCTTAAACGGGCTGTTTTATTGTTGTTTTAGATCGGTTTCACTTTACTGCAGAGTGCCAAAAAACGCGAGATTTTGCAAAATATTAATTCGTTGTCCCGATTCATTGTGCAAATTTTGCTCAATCAGGAAGCCACATGTACCGGTTTATTTTGCAAAAGCGATACTGGATTAATTTGCAAAATCACAGGTAGACTAAAAACTTGGAATCGCTGCCTCAGCAACTGGCTATTTCCAGGTCTTTTTCACCAAGAAGTTTCTTTAGTTGCTCATTTTCCCTGGTGAGCTGCTTATAATCAGGATGGATTTGGTTAATAGTTGATTGATCCACAGGTACGGATTGGTGTTTGCCTTGTTTGTGTCTCTTACCCGCCGGCTAACCATGTTTGGATTCAGCTCGTGCCTTCTTGCTACTATGGCATTATTTCCTGTTTCCAGCGCTTCCTTAATAACTTGATTCTTAAATTTTAACTCTTAAGAGTCACATAAATTAGTTAGGGGGCTAAAAAGCTTAATGTTAGCCGTGGTGCCAGAAAAAAACAGGATATACAAATGGAAGAATTGAGCAGGATGACTTTTCTTGACCTCGTTCCTGAATTCGATTTGCATAGTTTTAGAGAAATTCTTGCCTCTTTGGCCTTTATGGATTTTTTATACCCCTCAAATATAACCTTAAACGTTATATCCAAATTAAGTTCATTTTTACGAAAAATTAATTTGTCTTTTTTATTGATAAATGTTTGAGCCATACCTCTACCGGCTCTGGTTTGCCAAAGAGGTAACCTTGATAAATCACATTTTTATAAGGATTGAGAAAAGCTACCTGTTCTTTAGTTTCTACGCCTTCGGCTACTACTGTGAGGTTAAAGTGTTCTGCTATTAAGATGATAGTTTTCACGATTGCAGCGTCGTCTGAATCAGTGGCTATATCCTGCACAAAACTTTTGTCGATTTTCAGCTCCGAAATTGGCAGGCGTTTTAGATAAGCTAACGAAGAATAGCCTGTACCAAAATCGTCGATAGAAAAGCGCACTCCAAGACTAGAAAGCTCATTCATTTTGGCAATCACAGCTTCTTTATCAGTAATCATTAATCCTTCCGTTACTTCCAACACGAGGTGGTTAGCATCAGCACCTGTTTTATGCAATATTGCTTTTACCAGTCCAACGAAATCAGGTTGGTGGAACTGTTTAGGGCTGACATTTACAGAAATGGGAAGCAACTTGTGAGCTGCGTTTAGCTGTGCAAGAAGCTGACAGGCTTCAGTAAGTACCCAGTCTCCTAACTCAATTATAAGTTCAGAATCTTCTGCAACAGGAATAAACACGCCAGGCAGTACTAGCCCGTGCTGCGGATGCTGCCATCGCACCAGAGCTTCAAAACCAACAATTTGGCCTGTTTTATTGACTTGTGGTTGCAGGTAAAGACGCAACTCGCCTGTTGCAATACCTTTACGCAAATCGCGTTCGATAGCAAAGCGTTCACGCAGTGCTTTTTCAAATGCTGGATCATAAATCACTACCTTGTTTCCACCAGCTGCCTTGGCCTGCTGCAGGGCCGTATTGACGTGCCGCAAGATACCAAGCGGAGTATCTTCTGCATCACACACCAAGAAGCCAGCCCCCACGCTTACTGTTATTGACACCAATTCATCTCCGACTTTTAGAGGCTTGCTACAAGCCAGCCAGGCTGTGTTAGCTATTTCCCGCAGCTGTTGCTCTGCTTCTTGTCTGTTGCACTTTGAAAAGTCAAATAGAAGAGCAAACTCATCAGCCGCTATTCGAGCAATCAGCGCGGCATCATCAAAGGTGTTTGAAAGACGCTCCGCAACTGCCTTAAGCAGGGCGTCGCCTTGGTCAAGACCGCGTGCATTGTCAAAATTTCTGAATCGGTCGATATTGACAAGCAGCAAATTTATCGGTTTTTTTTCATTAATCAGTTGCGTGAGCCGGGCATAGAGTTCGGCACGGTTAGCAAGCCGGGTAAGCGGATCAAAGCGGGCGAGGAAATCAGCCAGTGTTTTGGAGCGTTCGGTTGCTGCTGTAAACTGTTCCTGTAGTGTAATTATCCGCCGTCCGACATCAACCCGAGCACGCAATTCGCCAGAGTCGAAGGGTTTAACTAAATAATCGTCTGCACCAGCTTCTAAGGCTTCTACAATGTCTGTTTTTTCATTACGGGAAGTAAGCATTATGATGTATAGTGGCCTAACACGTGGCTTTCGACGCAATGCCTTTACTACTTCGATGCCGTTTTGACCTGGCATCATCCAGTCGAGAAGAAGAAGTCGCGGCGCATCAGGAGCCTGCATTAGTTCGAGAGCCTTTTCGCCATTGTCTACTGCTATGGGGTCATAACCCCATTTTTTAAGGATGGCAGCAAGCAAGGTTCGGGTTGTAAGATCATCTTCAACAACTAACACGCGCAAAGGTATTTGACTCATACCTATCCTCCTTTTATGGCGTCTTTCATTTCAATAAATGCCTCCTCGACATGCTTGGCAAGCGTATAAGCATTCTTTAAATCATTGTTAAGACAGGCTTTTTCGAGTTCTGCAGCAAAATGCGAAAGGCGAATTCCGCTTACATTGGCAGCAGCTCCTTTAATCGCATGGGCATAACGTGCGGCTTCTTCAGAATTCCCTTTATCGAGAGATTTATAAAGCCCACTTAGCTGATTAGGCATGTCGTTTAAAAAAGTATTAAGTACCAGCTCGGCTAGGGATTCATCATTCATCGAACGTTCGAGCAACTGTGCACGGTCAACTACCGGGTACATGTCTTCTGCTGGCCGAGAAGGCATTCCATTTTTGACCTGCTCTTCTTCACTATTCTCGGATAGCCAGCGTGAAAGAATAGCACGTAGTTTATCGACATTCAGCGGCTTAATAAGATAGTCGTTCATGCCTGTTGCAAGAAAACGTTCCTGGTCCTTGGGGAAAGCATTTGCGGTCAAGGCTATAATAGGCACATGTGGATTTAGTACTGCCGACTTTGGATCACGGATATGGCTGGTAGCTTCCAATCCATCCATGACTGGCATCTGGATGTCCATCAGCACTAGGTCGTAAGGAATCATCCGCAGAGCTTCTATTGCTTCAGCACCGTTGCTAACCGCATCAGCACTAACCCCGAGCTTTTTAAGGATACCAAGAACCACTTCCTGGTTTACCGAGTTATCTTCCACTACCAGAACACGTGCCCCTGGCTTGATCGTGAAAGAAGAGACAGATGTAGTTACCGGCGGAGAAGATATTTCACTAGACGGCACGAGTGGTGCTTTGGCTAACACGGTCATCAAAGTGTTAAGAAGTTCGGATTCACGTACTGGCTTATTGAGATAGGCGGCAAAGCCGATTTCTTTTAAACGCTTTATGCTAAATGTTTGACCTATTGATGACATCATTACCAGGATGGTATCGGTCAAACGTGGGTCAGCCTTAATTGCACGCCCTAAAGCTTCGCCGTCCATGCCAGGCATTTGTTCATCAATGATAGCTAGCTGATATGGTTTACCTTGTTCCTTAGCGTTGTGCAATGCCGCAAGTGCTGCAGGAGCATCAGCAACTTCATCCACCTGTAGTTCCCAAGCCTTGAGGCATTCTCGCAAAATTTCGCGGTTTACGGGATTATCATCGACAATTAAAGTACGTACGTTTACGATGCTAATTGGAAGTTGTGGATTTTTTGCAAAGGTTTTGCCTTTAATAAGTTGCGCAGTAAACCAAAATTCGGAGCCCTTGCCTTCTTCACTCTCTACGCCAATTTCACCACCCATTAATTCTATCAGTTGTTTGCTGATGGCAAGCCCAAGTCCGGTACCGCCGTATTTGCGCGTAATTGTGGAATCAATTTGGGAAAATTTCTGGAATAGACGCTCACATTTGTCAGGCGGGATGCCAATGCCTGTGTCACGCACAGCAAAGCGTAGTTTTACTCTTTCTCCAAAATCCTCAATAAGTTGGGCACGTATAACTACTTCGCCTTTTTCTGTGAATTTAATTGCATTGCCGGAAAGATTAATGAGGATCTGTCTTAAGCGTCCTGGATCACCTACAAGGTAACGCGGTACATTGGAACTAATGTGGCAGAAAAATTCAAGACCTTTTTTGTGTGCTGAAACAGCCATAATAGTAGCAAAGTCGCCAAGTAATTGTACAAGGTCAAATTCTACTTGTTCTAACTCCATCATACCTGCCTCAATCTTGGAAAAATCAAGAATGTCGTTGATAATTCCCAACAGATTTTCAGCACTCATGTGCGCAGTTTCAGCGTAATGCCGCTGTTCGGGAGTTAAGGGCGTATCAAGCAGCAAGTTGAGCATACCTAAAACGCCGTTAAGTGGCGTACGAATCTCATGGCTCATATTGGCAAGAAAGTCGCTCTTGGCACGATTAGCCACCTCGGCTTTCTTAGCTAGTTGTTCTGTATTGCGAATTGCATTTTCAAGTTTGCTATTAGTTTCAATGAGTTTTTCATTTGAGAGTTTTAATGTAAGCGTCAAACTCTACCCACCTGGCTTTATCCTCGGGTTTATAGGATAATCTTCCTCAAGAATATCGAATATTAG